>CAZIUO010000062.1:0-3535 GCA_964542575.1 uncultured Muribaculaceae bacterium | reverse complement strand
CGCTTGCGGCCTTAAGAGCGCTTGCGGGCCGCCTTGAGGGTGTTCTTGAGCAGCGACACTATGGTCATAGGACCCACGCCGCCAGGCACCGGAGTGATGTAGGAGGCTTTGGGCGCAACTTCGTCGAAGGCGACGTCGCCGGCAAGGTGATACCCCTTGGCCGAGGAGTCGGGGACGCGGGTGATGCCCACATCCACAATCACGACGCCATCTTTGACCATATCCCCCTTGAGGAACTCGGGCACGCCCAGGGCGGCGATTATTATGTCGGCATCGCGGGTGTAGTCGGCGATGTTCTTGGTGCGGCTGTGGCAGATTGTCACAGTGCAGTCGCCCACCTTGGCCTTCTGGCTCAGCAGGTTGGCGATGGGGCGCCCCACGATGTTGCTGCGGCCCAGCACCACGCAGTGCTTGCCGCTGGTCTCGATGCCGTACTCCTCCAGCAGAGTGATGATGCCATAGGGGGTTGCGCTGATGAAGGAGTCCAGCCCCAGCATCATCCGCCCCACATTCACGGGGTGGAAGCCGTCCACATCCTTGGAGGGGTCGATGGCCTCTATGATTTTGTTCTCGTCGATATGCTTGGGCAGAGGCAGCTGCACGATGAAGCCGTCCACGTCGGGGTCGGCGTTGAGGGCGGCCACCTGCTCCAGCAGGGCCTCCTCGCTCATCGTGGCGGGAAAGCGGAGCACCGTGGAGGTGAATCCGGCCGCCGCGCAGGCTTTCTCCTTGTTGGCGACGTAGGTCTTGCTGGCGCCGTCCTCGCCCACCAGAATGGCGGTCAGGTGAGGGCGTTTGCCGCCCGCGGCAACTATTGATTCAACTTCGCAGGCAATCTGCTTTTTGATGCGCTCTGATGTCGCTTTTCCGTCTAGAATTGTCATATCTATTATGTTTTATCTTCTTTTTCTCATCATTGCGGCGATGTTGTTGCTGCCGCCGGCCACCGTCTTCATCACCTTGCGGGTCCCCTCGAACTGCTTCAGCAGGCGGTTGACCTCAACCACGCTGGTGCCGCTGCCCGCAGCGATGCGCTTGCGGCGGCTGCCGTTGATTTCGTCGGGATTCTCCCGCTCGTAGGGGGTCATAGAGAGGATTATCGCCTCGATGCCCTTGAAGGAATTGTTGTCGATGTCCACATCCTTGAGCATCTTGCCCACGCCCGGCAGCATAGAGGCCAGGTCCTTGATGTTGCCCATCTTCTTTATCTGCTGTATCTGCTGGTAGAAGTCCTCCAGAGTGAACTGGTTGCGGGCCAGTTTCTTGTGCAGGCGGCGGGCCTGCTCCTCGTCGAACTGCTCCTGGGCGCGCTCCACCAGGGAGACCACGTCGCCCATACCCAGTATGCGGTCGGCAATGCGCTTGGGGTAGAATATGTCCAGCGCCTCCATCTTCTCGCCGTTGCTGATGAACTTGATGGGCTTGTTCACCACCGCCTTGATGGAGAGGGCCGCACCGCCGCGGGTGTCGCCGTCCATCTTGGAGAGGACCACTCCGTCAAAGTCCAGACGGTCGTTGAAGGCCTTGGCGGTCTCCACTGCGTCCTGACCGGTCATCGCATCCACCACAAAGAGGATTTCGGTGGGGTTGACGGCAGCCTTGATGGCCTCCATCTCCCGCATCATCTCCTCGTCCACGGCCAGACGGCCGGCGGTATCGATGATGACCACGTTGTACCCCTCCTTGCGCGCCTTGGCCACGGCGTTGCGGGCAATCGACACGGGGTCCTTGACGCCGTCTTCGCTATATACGGGGATGCCGATTTGCTCTCCCAGCACCTTCAGCTGCTCTATTGCGGCGGGGCGGTAGACGTCGCAGGCGGTCAGCAGCACCTGCTTGCCCTTCTTGCTCTTGCAGTTGAGGGCGAACTTGCCGCTGAAGGTGGTCTTACCGGAGCCCTGGAGGCCGGCCACCAGGATTATGGCGGGGTTGGCCTTGAGGTTGACCTCGGTCTCGGTGCTGCCCATCAGCTCGGCCAGCTCGTCGTGCACGATCTTGACCATCATCTGCTCCGGCTTAACCGCAATCAGGATGTCCTGACCCAGCGCCTTCTGCTTCACGGTGTCGCAGAAGCTCTTGGCGGTCTTGTAGCTCACATCGGCGTCCAGAAGGGCGCGGCGCACCTCCTTGAGGGTTTCTGAAATGTTGACCTCGGTGATTTTGCCCTGGCCTTTTATCAGTTTAAAGGACTTCTCCAGTCTTTCGGTTAAGTTTTCGAACATATGTCAATCTTTTTTATTTCAGTTGGTCGGAATATACCGCCTTTGCCCGGGGGCGGCGGTTGTAGTCCATCGCCATCACCTGCCCGTAGGCCCCGGCGGAGCGGATGGCCATCAGGTCGCCGCGCTGAGTCTCGGGAAGCGTCAGGTCGGTGCCCCAGATGTCGGCGGACTCGCACACGGGGCCCACCACGTCGTAGAGGGTTTCCTCCCCGGCGGAGGAGAGGTTCTGCACCTTGTGGTGCGCGCCGTAGAGGGCGGGGCGGATGAGGTCGTTCATACCGGCGTCCAGTATGGCGAACTTGCGCGTGCGGCCCTCCTTGACAAACACCACCCGGCTGATGAGGCTGCCGCACTGGGCCACAATGCTGCGGCCCGGCTCAAAGTGGAGCGTCTGCCCCCCGGAAAGCGGGAGGTTGCGGTGGATGCTCTCCATCCAGCCGGCAAACTGCGGCACGGGGTTGGCGTCGGGGTCGTCGTAGTCCACTCCGAGGCCGCCGCCCACATTCAGGTAGTTTATGCTGAACCCACGGTCGCGCCACCAGCCCAGCAGCTCCAGAGTGCGCCGCCCCTCCAGCTCAAACACCCCCATATCGGTAATCTGCGAGCCCACGTGCACGTGGAGCCCCAGGAAGTCGGTGTTCTGCAGGCGGCCCAGCACCGTCGCAAGGCTGTCGAAGGCCCAGGTGCTGATGCCGAACTTGTTGTCTTCAAGCCCTGTGGAGATGTATTTGTGGGTGTGGGCGTCGATGTCGGGATTGACCCTGACGGCGATGCGCGCCCTGCGGCCCAACGAGCCGGCAAGGTCGTCAATAACCTCTATTTCCGGTATCGACTCGCAATTGAAGCAGCCGATGCCCGCCTCCAGTGCCAGACGGATCTCGCGGTCGGTCTTGCCCACCCCGGCAAACACTATTTTATCGGGGGAGAAGCCCGCCTGCAGCGCCAGAGCCACCTCGCCGCCGCTCACGCAGTCCACTCCCAGCCCCGCGGCGCGCACGGCCTCCAGAATGCGGGGGTCGTCGTTGGCCTTCACGGCGTAGTGGGCCACATAACCATACTTCGCCCGCTGGAGGTTCAACTCGTCGAGAGTCCTCCCCAGCAGCTCCATATCGTAATAGTAAAACGGGGTCTCTATGGCCTCGAAAGCCTCTGTTGCACTTTTCAAATTCATCCGCACAGTTATTTTCAACCGGCGAATTTAATTAAAAAACGGGAAAATCATCGGTATCCGTTTCATATCCCTCCGCAGGGGCTTCGGTCAGGTTGTAGAAATTGGAGGTGCGGTCGCGCAGGATGCCCCCCTGCCCTATGCC
>CAZIUO010000061.1:0-10223 GCA_964542575.1 uncultured Muribaculaceae bacterium | reverse complement strand
AGCGGCGGGGTTTGGGGCGGAGCCCCAGTATAATAAAACCGGGCGGCTGAAGAGGCAGCCGTCCGGTTGTTACGAGTTATAGAAAACTATCGTCGGAAACGATAATTAGTCAAGCTGAGGGCCTGCAGCGGCCAGCTTCTTGCCGGCCTCATTGCCTTCGTACTTCTTGAAGTTCTTGATAAAGCGGCCGGCCAGATCCTTAGCCTTAGCCTCCCAGTCTGCGGCATTTGCATAAGTGTCGCGAGGGTCGAGAATGTTGGTGTCGACACCCTCCAGCACGGTAGGAACCTCAAAGTTGAAGTAAGGGATCTTCTTGGTGGGAGCCTTGAGAATTGCGCCGCCCAGAATTGCATCGATGATGCCGCGGGTATCGCGGATGGAGATGCGCTTGCCGGTACCGTTCCAGCCGGTGTTCACCAGATAAGCCTTGGCGCCGCTCTTCTGCATCTTCTTTACCAGCTCCTCTGCATACTTGGTGGGGTGCAGCTCCAGGAATGCCTGGCCGAAGCAAGCCGAGAAAGTCGGAGTGGGCTCGGTGATGCCGCGCTCGGTACCTGCCAGTTTGGCGGTGAAGCCGGAGAGGAAGTAATACTTGGTCTGCTCAGCGTCCAGGATAGAAACCGGAGGCAGCACGCCGAATGCATCGGCGGAGAGGAAGATTACATTCTCTGCAGCGGGGCCGGAGCTCTTGCCGTAGATATTCTTGACAACCTTCTCGATATGGTCGATAGGGTAGCTTACGCGGGTATTCTCGGTAACGCTCTTGTCTGCGAAATCGATCTTGCCGGCATTGTCAACAGTGACATTCTCCAGCAGAGCGTCGCGGCGGATTGCGTTGTAAATGTCAGGCTCGCTCTCCTTGTCCAGGTTGATGACCTTGGCATAGCAGCCGCCCTCGAGGTTGAACACGCCGTTGTCGTCCCAGCCGTGCTCGTCATCACCGATGAGCAGACGCTTGGGGTCGGTGGAAAGAGTGGTCTTGCCTGTGCCGGAGAGGCCGAAGAAGATTGCGGTGTTCTTGCCCTGCATATCGGTGTTGGCAGAGCAGTGCATGGATGCGATGCCCTGCAGAGGGAGGTAGTAGTTCTGCATCGAGAACATACCCTTCTTCATCTCGCCGCCGTACCAGGTGTTCAGGATGACCTGCTCGTGGCTGGTGGTGTTGAACGCAACGCAGGTCTCGCTGTTGAGGCCGAGCTCCTTGTAGTTCTCCACCTTAGCCTTGGAAGCGTTGTAAATCACGAAGTTGGGCTCGAAGTTCTTGAGCTCCTCCTCGGTGGGACGGATGAACATATTGGTGACAAAGTGTGCCTGCCAAGCCACCTCCATAATGAAGCGGACTGCCATGCGGGTATCCTCGTTTGCGCCGCAGAATGCATCTACGACATAGAGGTCCTTGCCGGAAAGCTCCTTCACTGCGATATCCTTGACCTTGCTCCAGACAGCCTCGCTCATCGGATGGTTGTCGTTCTTGTACTCCTCGCTGGTCCACCATACCTTGTCGTGGGAGCTTGCGTCGTCCACGATGTATTTGTCCTTAGGGGAGCGACCGGTGTAGATGCCGGTCATAACGTTGACTGCGCCGAGCTCGGTTTCCTTACCGGTCTCGTAGCCAGTCAGAGAAGGGTCAGTTTCTGCCTTGTAAAGCTCCTCGTATGAGGGGTTGTACACGATTTTCCCCGCATTGGAGATTCCGTACTTTGTCAAATCGATTTTTGCCATAGTTTTATGAAGAATTTTAATCAATATCCTAACCTATAATCCTTTCCGGATTCCGGCGCGAAAATAGTAAAATTTCTGACGCGCGCGCCATTTTCACGCAAGAATCGCGCCAAGTTTCACTGCTTTTCAAACTCTGCCACTGCGGCAGGCGTCCCCAGGTCGGCCAGCTGCAGCTGCGGCTCCTCCACCGCCTCAATGCGGTGCGCCGTGCACATCTGCAGGTAGAAGTCTATCACCGAGAACTTTTCCGGCCACTGGGCCATCTCCTCCAGCAGAGAAGACGAGAACACGTGGATGCCCGAGAAGGCCAGGCGGCGGAACTGACTGACGTCAAAATCAGACTCCGCATAAGGGCTCCGGACCTCCCCCGTGGCCACATTGGTCCAGCCCGCCAGGGCGCCGTCTTCCTCGAAGAGCAGATATCGGCTGGTCTGCCGCCGGCTCACCAGCAGCGACGCCTCGGCGGCAGAAGCGCTGCAGCGGGCCATGAACCCCCGGTAGTCGAGGTTGGAGATTATGTCCACGTTGTGGATGAGGAACTTCTCTTCTGTGCGCAGCAAAGGAGCCGCGTGGCGGATGGCGCCCCCGGTGTCGCGCAGCAGGTCCCGCTCGTCAGAGATGGCGATGTCCAGCCCGAAATTGCGGTTGCGCGCCAGAAAATCCATTATCTGGTCGCCGAAGTGGTGCACATTCACCACAAAGCCGCTGCACCCCGCATCGGAGAGGGTGCGCAGCGTCCGCTCCAGAAGAGTGACGCCCCCCACCTCCACCAGCGCCTTGGGTCGGCTGTCGGTGAGCGGGCGAAGGCGGCTGCCCAGCCCGGCGGCAAGTATCAGCGCTTTCATTTAAGCCTCCTGCAAACGTTGATCGCGGTGTGGCGCACAATCACGTGCACATCAAAGTCGGCGGCCACCGCCTCGGCAAAGTGCTGCGCCAGATACACCGAGCGGTGCTGCCCGCCGGTGCAGCCGAAGGAGACCATCAGATGGGTGAACCCCCGTCCGATATACTTCTCTATGTGGGGATAGACCTGCCCCTTGACCCGTTCCAGATAGACCAGGATTCCCCCCTCCTCTTCCAGAAAGTCGATTACATTCCGGTCCAGGCCGTTGGACTTCTTGTAGGCCTCGTAGCGGCCGGGATTCTCCAGGGCGCGGCAGTCATAGACATATCCGCCGCCGTTGCCGCTCTCGTCCTGCGGCAGCCCTATGCGGTATGAAAAACTGGTGACCTCCACCGTGAGGCGGCCGTCGCCCGGCTCCTCCACCTTTTTCTGCGACGCCACCAGCGAGGCCAGCACCCTGCCAAGTTCGGGATAAGGGGTGCACACCCCCTCCTGCAGCAGCTGCGCGGCATTCTCCAGCGCATAGGGGACGCTGGCGATGAAGTGCCCCTTCTTCTCAATGTAGCCGCGGAAGCCGTAGGCCCCCAGCACCTGCAGTGTGCGGAAAAGCACAAACAGCCGCAGGCTGGCGCGGAAATCCTCCGTGTCAAGGTCGGCATAGGGTTTTGCCGCGGAGATGTAGGCCTCGATCAGCTCCCGCTTGAGGTCGGCAGGATAGCGGGCCGCCGCCTGAAACACAAACGAGGCCACATCGTAGCACACCGGGCCGCGGCGTCCCCCCTGGAAATCTATGAACCAGGGCTCGCCGCCGCAGAGCATTACGTTGCGCGCCTGAAAGTCGCGGTACATAAAGCCTTCGGGGCACGGGGCCGAGAGCAGGTCGCCTGCCAGGCGCTCGAAATCGTCTTGCAGCGCGGTTTCGCTGAACTGCACCGAGGTCAACTTGAGATAGTCGTATTTGAAGTAATTGAGGTCGAACATCACGCCCCGGCCGTCAAAGCCGCTCTGCGGATAGCATACGGAGAAGTCGAACCCCTCCGCCCCCAGAAACTGCAGCGCCGGCAGGCAGGAGATGGTCTGCAGCAGAAGCCTCCGGCTGCGTTCGTCGTAGACGCCGGTGCGCCGCCCCTCCGTGAGGGCGCCGTAGAGGCTCTCGTCGCCCAGGTCGACCTGCAGATATGCCATACCGTCGGCCGACGAGCAGAGCACCTGCGGCACGTTCAGCCCCTTGGCACGCAAATGTGCCGAGATGGCGCAGAAGGCGCGGTTCTCTGCCAGCGAAGTGCCCACCACCCCCACGGCGGTGCGGCCGTCGGCAGCGGCGAGCCTGTAATACGAGCGGTCGCTGCCCGCCGGGGTCAGCCTGACGCAGGTGACCGCCTCGCAACCGAAGCTCTCCTTGAACAAATTCTTAAGTATTTCCACGCGAAAAAAATTTAAGCCGCCCGCATCGTCTTGTCGGGGCTCACCTTTGCCACAAAGCGGCTCGTGAGCGAGAGTATCAGCATAATCGCCGCCAGAGCGGCAATGTCAGCGAGCAGAATGTATCCGAAATTGAACTCGATGGGGACATATTTCACAAAATAGTTCTCCGGATCGAGAGTAAGTATCTTGAAATGTTTCTGCACCGCGCACAAGGCCACTCCCAAAGCGGTGCCTATCACCAGTCCGCGCCCCACAATGTCCAGCGCTATGTGGCCGAACACCCGGCTCACCCCGCGCGTGGTCATTCCCATCGCCTTGAGCAGCCCTATGGAGGATATGTTGCGCAGCAATATTATCAGCAGCGAAGAAATCATATTGAACCCCGCCACCGCAATCATCAGCAGCAGAATCGCCAGAGTGTTGAAGTCCAGCAGATTGAGCCAGTCAAACAGATTGGGGAAGAGCTCCCTCACGCTGGTGGCGAAAAGGGGCGGGTCCTCGTCCAGCGACTCCTCGTAAATTATGTTGCCGATATCTTCCGCCACCCTGTCGGGGTCCGCGCCGCGCCCTGTGGCAATCTCCACGGTGGATATCTCGTCCTTGTCCCAGCCGGCGATGCGCTGCACCTGCCGGATGTCGCAGATTATCATTGCGTTGTCCAGATTCTCCAGCTGCGCGTCAAAGAGGCCGCACACCTTGAAGCGGCGCACCTTGACCTCGTCCCCCACAAAATAGGCGGTGATTTCATCGCCAACGCCGACCCCCATCAGTTCCGCCTGCCGCTGCGCCATCAGCACTTCGCTGCCGATGCGCCCGCCAAAGCTGGGAATCTCCCCCTGCGAGAGGTTTTCGCGGAAGAAAGAGAAGTTGTAAAGGGAGTCCACCCCCTTGAAATGGGAGCCGAAAATATTGTCGCTGGTCTTGAGCAGACCGCTGCAGTAGGCCACTCGGGAGAGGCTCTCCACCCCCGGCACGGCGGCCATCTTGTCCCAGAAGGAGATGTCGCAGCTGAAAGGGTACTGTTCGTTGAGGGGCGACTGCCCGGGGGAGACCAACGCCACGCTCCCCATAAAGGCCGCGGCCTTGGTCCGGATCTCCCTTTTGAATCCCAGCAGCACGCACACCGCAATCACTATCACGAATATGCTGAGCGACACCGACACGAGCCCGATTGTGCTGCTCACGGAGTCCATCCGATTATCCGCCGACTCGGCGCCGCTTCCGCGGCGTATCCTGCGGGCTATGTAGCGGTATACATTCATCACTTTTCAGAAACAGATTCGCGCATATCCTCCCAGCGCTCCAGGATGTCCCTGACATACGCAGTCGTGGTCGCGCCTATGAATTTGTTGTTGGTGTCAAAGGTGGTCACCACCTGCTCCCAGTCGTTGGGGTCCTTGCCTTCGCTCAGGGCGTGGTTTCTGCACTGCTCTATGCGCCCGTCGCCGGCGTTGTAGCTGGCCAGCGCAAATTTAATCACATTGAGCGAATCCAGCCCCTCCTGGGCATACTTGTTCATAAGATATTTCAGGTGCAGGCTGCCCGCCTTTATGTTCCCCTCCGGGCTGAAGAGGTCGCTGACCCCGTAGCGGGCCGCAGTGACATCGTTGACCTGCATAAGCCCCTTGGCCTCCTTGTACTCCGCCCCCACATAATACTGGCTCTCCTGATATATGAGCGAGGCCAGCAGCAGCCAGTCGATGCCGGTGTGCTCCGCATTCTTCTTGATGATTTCGTCAAACGGCGACACCGCCCCGCTTCCCGCGCCGCGATAGCTGCGGTAGTGCCGCGCCACGCTGCGCTTGTAGAGTCGGCTGCCCACAAAATCGTCTATCCAGAGATTGACCATCGGCAGCAGATTCTTGTCGCGGCTGCTGATTATCCAGCCGATGTTGTTGCGGATGTTGCGCGAGATGTAAAAGCTCTCTCGCGCGGTATCGGGGATCATCTTCTCGGGATGGGCCGCCACCAGAATGTCAATCTTCCCCTGCTCTAGGCTGTCGACATAGGTGGAGTCGCACGAGCCGGGGACAATCTCGATGTCCGAAGCCGCATAATCGCCGAAATAATTGAGCATATCATAGCTGAAGCCGAAACCGCGTCCTTCGCTGCCCCCCAGCTTGCTGTTGAGGGCTATGGCGCAGCGCAGCGTGTCGCGGCAGAAGAGGAATTCCCCCTTGGTGTCTTTCACCACCGCCCCGGGCTGCATCAGGGCAAAGGCAACCAAAACGGCGGTGAAAACAACTTTCGCCGCGATATTGGCTCCCTTGCTATTCCACATAGAAAGGCCAGTAAATTCCGAACTTGAGTGCGGCGGTGGGGCGGATATAGTCCATCGCAGAGAAATAATCGCCGCGGGTCACGCTCTGCAGCGCGTTGCAATACTTGACATACACGCAGGCCCTCTTCCACTGGATGTTCACGAAGGCGTCCACATAAGGGGTGCCGCCCCACTGTTGTTCGTTCTGGTTGTAGAACACTCCGAGGTCGGGCGAGTATGCCTGCAGGTAATATTTGGTGTACATTATGCCGTTGGCCCCGACCTGCATGTCCAGCACATTCTTGACCACCGGGAATTGCACATAGTAGCGCAGGTTCAGGGTCAATGTGGGCAGCGGCAGGGCGCTCTGGTCAGAAGAGGCCTGATAGAGCACCCGGTTGTCCAGGTGCACCGGCCCCAGCTTTATGTTTTCGGTGACATAGGCCGACAGCACAGACACGGGCGATTCAGCCTGATATATCTGGCTGTCCGCGCCGTAATACGGCATATCGGTGAGCAGCGCATACCCCGCAAAGGCAGAGAAATTCAGCCTCGGGATGGTGAGCAGCGCGGTGATGCGCGACTCGCTGTAGCGCACAAGGTCCTTGTCCCACTTGTGGTGGTTGAAATAGACGCTCTTCAAGAAAGGGTGCGGTGTCTTGGTGGCCGACTCTATGTGCGCCGTGAGATGTATGCCGTCCCGTATGGGGTAGAAAGAGAACTTGGCGTTCCCCTGCAGGCTCAGATCGCCCGCATAGTAGCCGGTCAGGTTCAGCTTGGCCTGAGCATCCCACGCGAAGTATTTCTTGAGCATACCGTCCACCCCGCCATACACATATGTGTTGAACTGGTTCTGATTGTTTGTCCCGGTCACGAACTGCGAGGGCTGGAAGCTGTAGAGCTTGAGCGACTGCGCCCCCACTCCCGCGTGGATTGTGGAGACTATCGCGTCGGGCGCAAAGGGCTGCAGCGACACGAACAGCTTGTTCTCCAACCTGCGCACAGAGAGCGAATCGTGGCTGCTGGAGGAGTAGATGTTGAATTCGTTGTTGTAGAACTCCTTCTCGGAAGAGGAGGTGATGTTGTCGGTGTAAAGTTTGGAATACTTTGACAGCTCAAAGCTGTGGCCGATGTACATCACGGTCCCCTGCCCCACCGCCAGCGAATCCTTGTCCTTGCGCAGGAAGTTCATCGGCACCGCCAGCGACTGGGTCAGGAACAGGGTGCGCCGCTTGAGCTTGCTGTCGGCGTCGGAGAGGTTCACCTCTATGGACTTGGCGTCCACGATGGTGTCGGTGACCCACGAGACATCCTTCACGCCGCCGTTCTCGGCGCGGTTCACCGTCTGCCCCATATATCCGAAGTGCATCTCGTAGCGCTTGCCCAGATAGTTGGAGCCGATGGAGAATGTGCGGTTGTCGGTACGCTCGTTTATCAGCATTCCGTTGCTGCCGTAGCGCTGATAGGCGAATGTCAGGTTCAGCTCGGGGGTTATGTTCTGCGCGCAGAGCAGATTGAGGTCCTGCTCCTCGCGCGAGGTGTTGGCAAAGGGGTTGCCCCAGTAGGAGAGCACGGTGTAGGGCGACTTCACGTTGTACATCGGCATCGTTTCCGGAGTGTAGGAATACGGCAGATAGTTGGTGAAGAAGGGGGCCACGTCAAAATCCACGCGGTTGAAGTAGTTGGTGTAGATCGTGGCCGAGCCGGGGGTACCCAGATATATCGCATCCGCATCCTTCTTGTAGAAGGGCAGGTCAAAATACTGATAATTATAGGAGGTGTCTATCGGCTCCAGCTCTATCTTGTTGGTGCTCTGGTCAAAAGTCCACTTGAGGCCGCGCTCGTAGCAGAGCGAGTCGGGCAGCACGAACGTGGAGAGGATGCGCGGGGTGTTTTCGCGCACGCTGTCGCGGAAGGCCTTGTTGCGCTCGCGGGTCCACTGCCTGAACTCCCGCTTGCCGGGCAGATTGGCCACTATGGAGTCGTTGTATTCGCGCATCAGCGTGTCCAGCAGCGGCAGCGTGGCGGTGTCGAGGCTCCAGAAATAGCGGGTCAGCGTGTCCAGCTGCCAGCGCAGGCTCTGCGTGGCGGCGGTGTCCATCACAGGCAGGCTGTCTGGCCCCATCATCAGCGCCCCCACGGAGTCCACCTTATATACTATGGTATCGGATATGATCGGAATTCCAAAATAGTCGGCCCTCGAGAAACGGGGTCTGCGGCCCTCTGCATTGCAGAAGAGCATCAGCAAGGAAGATAATATCAGAAGAGCTCTTTTCACCCTTTAAATCAAGAAGATTTGACTTATCCTGCAAAGATAAGATAAAAATGGTTAATTTCGCCTTATGAAAAAGTTTAGTTTGACCGTAGTGCTGGCGCTTGTCAGCATATTTTGTGCCACCAGTCTTGGGGCTCAGTCGCTCCGCGAGGAGTTTGAGAAGTTGCCCTCTGTCCGCAAGGTAGAGGTGCTTGACAAAGGTGAATTCGGCGAGAAGTATCTGCTGTGGTTTGAGCAGCCCGTCAGCTACAAGGACCCTAGCCAGGGGACATTCCTGCAGCGCGTGTTTGTGGGCAACATCTGCCGCGACTCCTCCACGGTGTTCGTGGCGGAGGGCTACAATGCCGACTACGCCTCCCGCTCACGCTATCGCGAGGAGCTCTCCCGCATCTTCAATCTGAACAATGTGGTGGTGGAGCACCGCTTCTTCGCCCCCTCCGCCCCCGAAGTGATTGACTGGAAGTATCTCACGGCGCAAAACGAGGCGCGCGACCTGCACCGCGTCATCACGGAGCTCAAGAGCGTCTACCCCGCCAAGTGGATTTCCACCGGCATCAGCAAGGGCGGGCAGAACTGCACAATCTTCCGCGCCTTCTATCCCGAGGACGTGGACATCACCGTGGCTTATGTGGGTCCCTTCTGCCGTGCGGTGGAGGACGGCCGCCACGAGCCTTTCATTGCCCAAAACGGCTCCTGCGAGGCGGACCGCGATGCAGTGCGCGGCTTCCAGGAGGAATTCCTGCGCCGCAGGGAGACTCTGCAGCCCAAGCTCGACTCCCTCTGCAAGGCCAACGGATACACCTTCCGCATCCCCATCAGCGAGGTTTATGACTTCTGCGCGCTGGAGTTCTCGTTCGCATTCTGGCAGTGGGGAATGCCCATCGCCACCATTCCTGCAAAGGAGGCTTCGGATGGCGAATATCTGGATTATATGTGCGCCGTGAGCGGCCCCGACTACTGGCAGACAGAGAACCCGCACCTGCCGTTCTTTGTGATGGCGGCCAAGGAACTTGGCTATTACGGTTATGACGTGGAGCCCTTCAAAGACCTGCTGACCATCGACAGCGCAGAAGGGTATCTGCACCGCATATTCCTGCCGGAGGATGCTCAGTACATCAAGTTCGACAAGAAGCTTTCGCGCAAGATGGAGCGTTTCCTCAAGCACAACAAGTGCGACATAGTGTTCATCTACGGCGAGTATGACCCCTGGAGCGCAGCGCGCGCAGGAGACCGCCACAGCGACTCCAACCACATATTCATCCAGCCCGGCGGCAGTCATCGCGCCCGCATCGGCACTTTTGACGAGGCCGGTCAGAGCGAGATCAAGGGGATTATCGCGGGGTGGCTCTACGAGTAAGTTTAGAGTTTGTGGAAATAAAAAAAGGCGGCTGAAAAGCTGCCTTTTTTTGTCGGGAAGAGGTGACTCGAACACCCGACCTCTGCGTCCCGAACGCAGCGCGCTAGCCAACTGCGCCACTTCCCGATTCGGGACTGCAAATATAGCAATGTTTTTGGAAATACATAATTTTTACTTTGCCCGGCATCCGCGCGCATCAGCGCTCCGCGATTCTGCGATTTTGCCGCGCATCAAGCTACGCCTAAAGGGGATTCGGGGCATCCGCTTTTTTGATGCGCTAAAACATTATTCGCATTGCGCATCAGAATTTGCGAAGGTATGAAGGGGCGTAGCGGATATT
>CAZIUO010000060.1:0-10286 GCA_964542575.1 uncultured Muribaculaceae bacterium | reverse complement strand
CAGGCGATGTGAAAGATTTGCAGCGGAGGGGGCCGGAGGAGTTGCGATTTTAAAATCGGATGGGGGACGGCGGTTAAGAGTTTTAAGCGAAACGGGCTTGGGGCAACACGGCGGAACGCCCTTGCAGGCACCCGCACGGCCATTTAAGAATATTTTTCTACAATTGCAAGCCAAAATGTTTGTAGAAAAAAAAAAAAAATATAACTTTGTTGCCCAATTTAGATAGTCATATCTAGAGAAAGATAACTGATAATGCAATACTCTAAAAACAGGAGTTTGAAGTCGACTGTCCGGAAGGTTGTAGCAATTTCGCTGTTCGCCACTCTGTTCAACGCGACGCGCACAAACGCGCAGACGGTACTGCAGAGGGGCGGTGATTTTGTCATCGATTTCCGGTGGGACCGCTCTGTGATCGACCCGGGCTATATGCACACGGGAGAGCACCTGCAGGCCCTCTCCGACTCCATCAACAACATCGGGATTCTCAGAATCGACAGCCTCAACGTCGTGTCCTGGGCATCGCCCGAGGGCCGTTTTGGCTATAACACCGCCTTGAGCAAGCGTCGTGCAGAGGCTATGAGCCGCTATCTGCACGCCGAGTACCCCGAGCTCTCCGACAAGATGCACTTCGACGGCGCCGGCGAGTCGTGGCACCTCTTCCGCGCCCGCGCGCTGAAGGACACCACCCTCACCCCCAGCCAGCGGGAGCGCATCCTCAGCATCATCGACTCCAAGGCCGCACCCGACCAGAAAAAGCAGCAGCTCAAGGATTACGACATCGCCCTCTGGAGGCAATTCATCAACGAATGGTTCCTGGATATGCGCCGTTCGTTCATCCACCTCAGCTGGAAAGAATACCGCGAAGCCTCGGTTCTGCCGGTCAACACCCCCTTCCGCGGGGCTGTGACCTCCAGCGGCACCGTGCTGCACCCCATCAGCTACGACTGGTGGGAATACAAGACCATCCTGGCCCTCAAGACCAACCTCCTCTACGACGCCGTCACGGCGCTCAACTTTGAGGTGGAGGTCCCCATCGGCGACAAGTTCTCCATTATGGTGGAGGATGTGTTCCCCTGGTGGGCTTGGGGTCCCAACGACCGCAAGTACTGCTTCCAGATGTGGGAGATAGGGCTTGAGCCCCGCTGGTGGTTTTCCCGCACCCCTGCGCGCGACCGCCTCAGCGGCCACTTCATCGCCCCCTACGCGATGAGCTCCAAATACGACTTCCAGAA
The DNA here is from genome assembly GCA_964542575.1 of uncultured Muribaculaceae bacterium. GTDB lineage: Bacteria > Bacteroidota > Bacteroidia > Bacteroidales > UBA932 > Equibacterium. The sequence continues at coordinate 9,054 of CAZIUO010000060.1, read as the reverse complement.
CAATCTGGAGTATTGCTGGCAGGGAGAATACTGGTCGGCTGGTCTCACATACGGTTTTGCCTGCCCCCTGGGCAAGTATTTCAATATGGAGTTCAGCGCATCGGTGGGCTATCTTAACACCGATTGGCGTCACTACCAGCCCGATGCTCCTTACGAGCACCTGATCCGCGACCCTTACAAGACCGGCAACACAAGCTACTTTGGCCCCACCAAGCTCAAAGTGTCGCTGGTAGCACCTATTATGATAAAATATAAGAGGACAGCCAGATGAGAAAGTTCAGCACAATAGCACACAGCGCCCTGAGGGGCGGCAGGGCGGCTGCACTGCTTCTGGCAATGATGGCTGCGGGAGCCACGGCGTGCCACCGCCGCCCGCTGGAAGACCCCAGCTACGGCGTCCGCGTCAAGATCGTTGTGGACACCGACAGCATCCGCAACGTCACAAGCGACATTTACAACCCCAACATAGAGCTGCAGACCATCGACCCTGATATGATGCACGTTATGTTCTTCGACGCCACCGAGGACAAACTTGTGGCGGAGACCTACCTGACCGACGTGGAGCAGGACGACAAGGGCCACAAGGTGCTCTGCGGCGACATCGGCCTTGCGCCGGGCGTGTACCGTATGTACAGCTACAGCTTCGGCGCCGACTACTCCCCCCTGAGCAATATCTACGACTGGAGCAAGGCATACGCCGGCACCATCGAGTTGCCGGAGAGCCTTTCCGCAAAATACCGCACAAAACTTTCTCCGGAAGAGGAGGCCATCACCTACACTCCCGACCACCTGATGGTGGCGCGCGAGCCTCAGGAGACCATCCCCTACCATATGGGCACATACACTGTATGGGCAGACGCCCCCAGCGTGGTGGAGAGTTTCTACCTGCAGATAAAGGTGCAGGGTCTGGAATATGTCAGCAGCGCCCGCGCGGTGCTCAGCGGAATGTCCAGCGGCAACTTCATCGCCCTGGGCCAGAGGGTGGACGACCCGACGGTGACCCACTACTTCTCTCTGGAAAAGAGCAAGGACGGCGATGACGACGTCATCTGCACAATATTCAACAGCTACGGCCGCCCCAGCGGGTCTTACAACAGCCTGAGCGTGACATTCGACCTGGTGACCGGCGACGGCCGCGGCATCACCAAGACCATCGACATCTCCGACCTGTTCTTGAGCCGCAACTGCATAGACCACAACTGGCTGCTGATAGAGGACTCGATTGTGGTGCCCCCGCCGCCCAAAGGCAACTTCGCCCCCAGCGTGGAGGACTGGGAGAGCGAGGAGATAGACATCCCCCTGTAAACAATCATCAACTATAATTTTATTATTAACACCTAACTATTAATTTACAGCACAGAGAAATGAAAAAAACACTTCTTTTCGCAGCTGCAGCACTGGTTATGACCGTAGGCTGCTCCAAGACCGAAACAACTCCCGAGGTTACCAGCGATGCAGCCAGCCAGATCGGCTTCAGCACATTCGTGAACACCAACTATGCTTCCAGGGCTCTGGTTACCGATACTCATTATGATGTAAACGAAACCTTCGGTACCTTCGCTTACTACACTCCGAGCAACAACACCTTCCCCGAGAGCGCAGAGCTTTATATCCCCGAGAGCGAGGTCAGCAACCCCACAGGAGCTAACAGCGGTGCAGTCTGGAAAACCGCTGCCACTTACTATTGGCCTAAGACCGGTAAGCTGGCATTCTTCTCTTACAGCCCTTACGACGAGCTGGCAGATTACGCAACTTGCGCTCCTTACACAGGTGTCGTCATCACCAACTGGGATGTAGATGCAAATCAGGATGTTGACGTGATGGTGGCTGTTCCCAAGCTGGACCAGACTGCCAACGGCACCAACGACAACTACACCGGCGTTCCCACAATCTTCCGTCACAAACTGGCTCAGATTGTAGGTATGTCCATCAAGACAGCAAAGGACTATGCAAACACCCACACCGAGGCTACTGCCCAGGAAGGTGACAAGTTCTTCGCAATCAACAGCATCAAGATCAACGGCGTTGAGTACACCGGTACTTACACCAACGGCAACACTGTTTCCGCTACCAAAGAGGGCTGGGCTGCTGACGCTGCTACCAAGGACTACACCTGGTACACCAGCACCACCGGTCTGGCATTCGGCAGCACCAAGACAGCCGTTGCAGCCAACCAGAGCCCTGCAAGCGCAGGCTATCTGCTCGTGCTCCCTCAGGAGTTCAACGAAGATGGCAACGCTGATGCAAACATCGTAGTTACCTACACCATCAAGACCTGCACAGGCGTTGATGCACAGGGCAACCGCTCCTGGTTCAGCGAGCAGCCCGTTGCAACTCTCAACTTCGCTGCCCTCAACAACGGCACAGGTTCCGAGTGGGCTATGAACTACAAGTACACCTACAACTTCACTGTTGACCTTGACAAGGACATCATCTACTGGGCTCCTTCAGTTGAGGTATGGGAAACTTCCAGCTTCGATCTTACTATCTAATTTGAAATTCAGCTGCCGCCCTGCAGCATAATCGGGGCAAAGCCCTGCGGGGAGTGATATCCCCGCAGGGTACAAATAAAAATTCACGATTCAGATGAACAAGAATCAGTATAGACTCCTTCTGTGGGCAGTTGCGCTTGGCGCAGCTGTCTCCTGCGTAAAGGAGAGGGTCACGCCGGAAGCGGGCGCTCCCGTGGAGCTGGGCTATACGGTGGTGTCCGACGCGATGCACTCCCGCCCCGCATCTGAGGCGGCGGCGCCGCAGATGCCCGCCACCCGCGCCCTCTACAGCACCGGCGTCCCGTTTGTCTCCTACGCCTGGGTTCTGCCCGAGGGCAAGAGCTGGGCCAAGAACAAGGCCGACGCCGAGCCCTACATCACCGCCGCAGAAATCAGCTACGACGCCGCCGACAACCGCTGGCGCGATGCATCCACCACATATTACTGGCCCAAGACGGCGAGCCTGACCTTCAAGGCCTACTCGCCCGCCAGCATCCCCGAGGCCAACATCAGCGTGACCAAAGACGACATCGCCATCACGGACTGGACGCTGAGCGGCACGACCAATCAGAACATAGACATAATGGTGGCCGACATCAAGGAGGACCAGACGGCCAACGGCGCGCTGGACGGCTATGTCGGGGTCCCCACCCTCTTCCGCCACTGCCTCTCCAAGGTCACTGTGAGGGCCTGCAAGGCGGAGACCAGCACGAGCACAATCAACATCAATTCGCTCTCGCTGCGCAATATCTACACCACCGGCGACTACGCTTCCGGCGTATGGGCCAACCAGAGCGATGCAGCGCAAATAGCGCTGGAGGGCAACACCCAGGCTCTCACCGAGGACTTCATAGAGCTTGGCAGCGTGCTGGTACTCCCCCAGCACCTGTATGCAATCAGCTCCACGGGCGGCGCCACGGGCAGGAGAAGCACTCCCGCACTGAGGCTCACCTACACCCAGGACGGCACCACCTATAGCAATCAGGATCTTGAGTTTGTCACCCGCATCGGTTCCAAATTGTGGAGCCCCGGGCAGCACATAATCTACAACATCACCTTCGGCGAAGAGAATATTCCCATCGAGTTCAGCACCACGGTGACAGAATGGACAACGGGGAGCGAAAGCGACATTAATATCGGCTTATGATCAAGAGAAGTTACATCATAGCGTCATTTGCGGCCGCAGCGGCGCTGCTGGCGGGCTGCAACAAGAGCGTCCCCAGCGAGGAGGGCGACGAGATAAGCTTTGCCGCAGAGAGCGCCGAGGCCGCTGACAGCGAGCAGTCGGCGGCGACCCGTGCCGTAAAGACCACGAACGACAATATAACAAGCGCCCCCTTCGGGATTTACGGCGCATACAGCTCCAACGAAGGTGCGGCCAATACCACCAATGTGTTTGACCACACCAGCGCAGTTAAGGTGGAATTCACCGCCGTGGACGGCGAAACCAACTGGTTCTACTCCCAGAGCGACTCCGAGGGGAAGAAATATTACTGGAAGCGCAATATGTACTACCGCTTCCGCGCATATCACCCCTACGATGCCGAGGTCAACACCGGCGGCAGCAGCGCCGACCGCATCAGCATCAACTACCGCATTCTGGACGACGACAGCGACCTTCTTGTGGCATTCGCCACCCGCCACCCCGCAGAGGAGGGCTACGGCAGGGTCGAAATGAAATTCCAGCACGCGCTCAGCGCCCTGCGCTTCCGCATAGCGTTTGCCCCCGACTACACCCCGCAAGACGAGAGGGACACGCTGACCCACTTCTGCGTGAAGGGGCTGGAGGTTGCCGGCAATATGGTGTACAGCCACACCGGGGACTATCTGACTCCCCAGATCAAATGGAGCGGCGACGCCTTTGACGGCGAGACGGAGTTCTATGCAAGCGAAGTAGAGCGCACCTTCGGCGTGAAGGGCTACACCCCCGCAGGCGGCACGGCTGTGGAGCCGGTGGATGTTTACGGCACCGGCAGCGGCGACAATGTGGTGTTTGCGATTCCGCAGACCTGCAGCGACAGCGAGCACACCGGCACCTATGTGCACTTCACCACAAAGCTGGGCGGCCACGCAGACCACAGCGTCAAACTCCCCCAGATAGTTTGGGAGCCGGGCAAGATATACACCTACAACCTGCTCATCAAGAAGGCGGAGGTGTATGTAGTGGTCACCATAAGCGAGTGGAAAGAAGTGCAGAGCACAGTCAACATCTATCTCTAAAATCCAGAAATGAAGAAACTCTTTATATATGCTTTGGCTCTGGCGGCGGCGCTCTCTTCGGGGGCTGCCTGCGGCCGAATGGAGAAGCCTGAAGAGGCCGGGCAGGGAGAAGACCTGGTGATAAGAATCGGCTCTGAAGGCCTCAAGACCCGCGCCGGTGATGCAGAACTGATGTACAACCTGCGCGCCTGGATGGTGAAGAAAGGCGAGAGCACCGTGAAATACTTCAGCGGCGTGGCCAACCCCAATGCCGCAGAGGACACTCTCTATATGGGCAAGGTGGACCGCGGCGACTACACTCTGTATGTGGCGGCCAACTTCATTGCCTGCGACGAAAACTACAAGGCGGGCAGCACCATAGACGACAACTTCACGAAGTTCCCTCTTGAAAAATTCGACAATTACCGGCCATACACCTCCAGCGACGGAATGCCCCTCTCGCTGGTGAAGGAGGTGAGCGTGGGAGCCGGCAAAAACTATATCGCAGCCGACCTGCAGCACGTCTGCGGACGCTTGACGGTTACGCTCAAGAACCGCACGGGCGAATACCCTGTGGGCATCACCAGCGCCACCCTCTCACAGCGCAACCCCAACAAGGGCTACCTCTACCAGCAGAGCGACCACAGCTGCCCCGACGGCACGACATTCACCAGCTTTGCCCCTATGGACAGCTACAAGCTGATAGAGCCCGACAAGGATGAGGTGCTGCTGAGCCAGTATCTCTACGAGAGCTGCAACAACTCTAGCCAGCTGCAGCTGACCCTCAAGGGCAATCTCTATCAGAAGGGGGCGACTCTCTCGGGCTCCACCTTCTCCGGAACGGTGCAAAAGAAAATCAACGTTACCAGCAGCCTGACATATACCGATGATTTCGCGGCAATCCAGCCGCTCAAGAACATCTGCAGCGGCGACGACGTGCAGGTGATAGTGTATGTGTTCTACAACCCTGTGCTCAGCTCTCTGGAGTTTGAGGTCGAGGCTTGGAAAACGGCTCACAGCGAAACCACTTTTGACTGATTAAGCAGCGATGATCAAGAATCTGAAATATATTATTGCGGCGGCGCTGGTTATGGCCGGAGCCGCTTCATGCGTGCAGGACAATCTCGTCCCCTCGACCAAGGAAGGCGTCGAGACCTGGGCAAGCCTGAATTTTGCCCCGCAGGACAACTTTAACATATCCACCCGCGCCACCCTCAGCGGCGAGGCTGAGTTCCGCGTGCAGAACCTCTACATATTCGTGTTCGATGCCAGCGGAAACAAGGTGTACGGCAAGTGGTTTGAAAACGAAGACAAGGTGACCGGCGCCACCGCCCTCAAGAGCGCCACCGCAGAGAAGTGGTGGGTGAGCAACGGCGAGACATCGACCACCGGCGGCTTCAAGATAAAGGCGCGCAGCGGCAGCGGCTTCAGCCTCTACGCCATCGCCAATCTGGATGCCGATATGGAGCAGATATCTTCCGATTATCTGCAGCACAACATAGACACCGAAGCCAAGCTGCGCGAAATCAGCATCAAGCTTAACCAGCTGAGCCTCTCGCGCAACGGCTACTTCCCGATGACCGGCTATCTGGGCAATCTCACTATTGCAGAAGACGGCACGATAACCCAGAACAACGCGACCCCCAAGCTCTGGCTGCGCCGAATGGACGCCAAGGTCAAGTTCGTGTTCAAGCTGGGAACGCGCGCCGACGAGCGCGGGCAGAAGCTGGGCTCCTTCAGCGCCCTCAAGTGGAAGGTGTTCAATGTCCCCACCGGCACGCGCCTGATAGAGAACGGCCACGATGCGGCGGATGTCCCCAAAACGGCCGTCACAAGCGACTATTCAAAATATGCCGAGGGCTATTTTGACAGCGACTGGACCAATTTCGAGGAATTCCCCAACGACAGCACCGCCAGCTTCAGCTTCTATATGCTGGAGAACCGCCTGACCCCCAAAGACACTCCCACCACATATCAGGAGCGCAGCCGCCAGATAAAGATACAGGACGCCACCAGCCGCGACTATGGGCGCAACCAGAGCGTGACTGTGACCTATGTGAACACCCTCGGCGAGGAGACCACCCGCGATATGCGCGTGTTCGAGAACGCCAACGACTTCTCCACTTACGTGCTGGTCACAGGCCAGGTGGATATGGGTCTGAAGGATGACGAGCAGGGCAAGGTGCTGGGAGGTGACGTGCAGTATCTCATACACCTGGGCACCTGGAGTCTCGACTCCACCGGCGAGCACTGGAACAACGACGTTTACAGCGGCTTTGACAACTTCAACACCAACCGCAACACATCCTATACCTACACGGTGACCATCAACTCGGTGAACAACATCCGGGTGGAGGTGGAGACCGCCGGCAGCACCGACACGGAGAACCAGCCGGGCGCCACAGGCAGCCTGACCATCGCCAAGGAGGAGATTGCGGTGTGCGACGCCCACTATGTGAGCAAGACAATGACATTCCACGCCAGCAACCTCTTCGAAGGCAAGACCAGCGTGGCAGACGACCTGACCTGGAGCGTCTCGACCCCCTTCAGCGTGGGAGAGCCGGAGAACCCCGAGGACCCCGGGACCCTGGACTACCAGTGGGTACACTTCCGCCTGAACAAGCGCAACAGCGACGGCACCTATTCCGAGAACCGCCGCAAGTTCGTGGACCCCAGCCGCAAGTTTGAGAGCTACACCACAGAGCGCTCCGCCTCCGATAACAAGGAGAGCGACGGCACCGACGGTCTGGCGGGCAAACACAACGACGGCCTGATGGACATAATAGACCTGGTGAAGTATATGAAGGAGCAGGCCTCGCTCCTGGAGGAATACCAGCTGAACCCCGGTATGAAATACGAAGGGGACTTTGACAACCCCGACGACCTCTCCAAGGCCAAAATCAACATCACCGCCTTTGTAGACGAATATTACTACGACAAGAACCCCGTGACGGGCGTGAGCTCCCCCACCCTGTGGAAGAAGTTCGTGAACCAGGACGACCGCAGCCTGCACATCCTGTGCAACTCGAAGGTGAGCACCGACCGCGAGAGCCGCGCCACCGGCAGCGTGGTGACCATAAAGCAGCACGCAATACAGAGTATCTACAATACTGCCGAGAGCAGCAGCGTGCAGAGCGCGTGGGGCATCGAGTACTTCACCGAATTCAGAGATTCGGTTTATACATACAACACCGAAAGCAGCGACTACGACGACTCCGGCAACAACACCAGCAACGAGAACGGCCTCTCCAACACTCTCTACGAGTGGGGGCTCTACAACTCGCTGGGCAACGCCAAATGGAGCACTTATATGAGCTTTGAGCAGCCCAACGCCGCCACACAAATGCAGAAAAATTACAAGGCGCTGCGCTACATCTGCATGACCCGCAACCGCGACAACAACGGCGACGGCGTGATAGACCGCAGCGAAATGCGCTGGTACACCGCCAGCGTGCAGCAGCTCATCGGCCTGTTTGTGGGCAGCGGCGTCATCAACCACAACAGCCGCCTCTACAATCGCAGTGCGGCAGATCAGGAATCCAATACCGCAAATACCTGGCGCCAGCACGTTATTTCCAGCACCCACTATGGGACAGGCCCCACAGTGATATGGGGCGAGGAGGGTGTCTCCACCGGCGGCATAAGTGGTTCCATAGATTGGGGCACTGGCACTGACGGGTCTAAACTTTCAAAGTTTGAGGTGCGCTGCGTACGCAATCTTGGTATGGACGATGAGGCAGATGTAACTGAGGTTCCTGAAAACTATGTAAAGGTGACTTCAACAGGAAGTGGCAATTCTGCGATCTACACATTTGACTGCACCAACCTAAACGCGGCATCCCTGCGCTACTACACCAGCCGCGAGCTGGAATATCACGACCAGAACAGCGAGATGAACCACCTTTACCAGAAGTTTGAAGCGGCTCCCAAGAGTTTGAACGTTAGCACCGGTAGCTCGAATTTCAAAGCTGTTAACGACACAATAAGCGCCGCAATAAATAGAGGCGAGGACAATCCCTACTGCCCCGAAGGCTACCGCACCCCCAATCAGGTGGAAATGGCGGTGATGATATACGGCAACACCAACATTCTTTCCGGAACAGCTATGGTCTGCCGAACATATTGGAGCATGGGTATTGACGGAAATGGCGGTGAAACTGGCAAGGATGGAGGAAGCAAATACGGATATCAATACGCAACAAACTTAAATCTTGGTCCGGGAGGGCATGAGTTCTCACAGCGCTGCGTGCGGGATGTCCGGGAATAAGAGTTTAGAGTTTAGAGTTTAGAGTTTAGAGTTTAGAGTTTAGAGTTTAGAGTTTAGAGATAAACGATTATAGAGACGGGTGCGGCAGCGCCCGTC
>CAZIUO010000059.1:2861-10515 GCA_964542575.1 uncultured Muribaculaceae bacterium | reverse complement strand
CAGCCGATGCCGCTGCCGAGGCTGAACACGAACGCCTCGCCCACATTGGCATAGCCGCGCTCCTGCATAAAGAGCGAGCCGCCCAGGATGGCGCAGTTCACGGCGATCAGGGGGAGGAAGATACCCAGCGAGTTATAGAGGCTGGGGGCGAACTTCTCCACCACCATCTCCACAATCTGGGTGAATGCCGCGATGGTCGCGATGAACACGATGTAGCTCAAAAAGCTGAGGTCGACATCGGCATACTTGGGGCTGAGCCAGGTAAGTGCGCCCGGCTTGAGGATGCCCTCATAGAGGATATAGTTGAGAGGCAGGGTGATGCACAGCACAAAAATCACTGCCACACCCAGGCCGGAAGCGGTCTTGACATTCTTCGATACAGCCAGGAACGAGCACATTCCCAGGAAGAACGAGAATATCATGTTGTCTACAAAGACAGACTTGATAAAAAGATTCAAATATTCCATTGTCTCTCTCTCCTATTTCTCTTGAAGGTCTTTCTGGATTGTTCTCTGGATCCAAACGACGCAGCCCAGCAGGACGAGCGCCATAGGAGGGAGAATGATAAGACCGTTGTTCATATACCAGCCGCCGTTCTCGACATACCAGCTGGCGGGGATTACCTGATAGCCGAAGAGGGTACCGCTGCCCAGCAGCTCGCGGATGAAGGCCACGAGCACCAGGATCATACCGTAGCCGAGGCCGTTGCAGGCGCCGTCCACGAAACTGGGCCAGGGCTTGTTGCCCAGCGCGAAGGCCTCGATGCGGCCCATAATGATACAGTTGGTGATGATAAGGCCGATGTATACCGACAGCATCTTGCTGGTGTCGTATGCGAACGCCTTGAGGAACTGGTCAATCAGAATCACGAACATCGCAGCCACAACCAGCTGCACGATGATGCGGACGCGGTTGGGGATTGTGTTGCGCAGCGCGCTCATCATAAGGCTGGAGAATGCGGTCACGACCGTAACCGACAATGCCATCACCAGGGCACCCTTCAGCTGTACGGTAACTGCCAAAGATGAGCAGATACCAAGCACCAGCACGGTGACCGGGTTGCCCTTAAAGAAAGGTTTTGTGTAGATATCTTTATTCATCTTTTTCACTGTTTACAGATTGAACATCCTTCTGGCAGAGAGTGCTGTCCTGTGAAGCGCACTCGCCCTCGCCGCAGCAGCTCTCGCCCTCTGCAGCGCAGCAGGCAGGCTTCTCGGCAGCAGTGGCGCCGGAAGTGAGGAATGCCTTGTATGCATCCAGCCACTGGGCAAGCGACTTGCCCACGGCATTGGAGGTGATGGTGGCACCGGAAATCGCGTCCACGCCGTTGGCGTCGCCGTTAGCGCCGCCCTTGATCACCTTCACAGAGGAGAACTGGCCCTCGGCGTCGGAAATCTTCTTGCCGCGGAACTGGGTGTAGAACGCGGGCTCGGCAATCTTGGCGCCCAGACCGGGAGTCTCGCTGGCGTGGTCAAAGATGGCCCCGGCAACGGTCTCGTTGTCGCTCTCGACTGCAACATAGCCCCAGATTGCGCCCCAGAGGCCGGCACCGTACATCGCAAGGATGTGGATTGTGCGGCCGTCGTCCATCGTGCACTCGTACACGGGCAGCTGTGCGGAATTCCCGCTCTTGAGCTTGTTGAACTCGCTCTTGAGGTCGATGTCCTTGAAGGCGTCAACCCCTTCGATGATCTCGCCCTTCTCGTTCACGACAAAGGTCTTGGTGACGTGGCTCTCGTAGATCTGCTTGAAATCAGCGGTCTTGTCCACGCTGCCGTCCTCCATTTCGCCGAAGTTGGCCGCGAGCATTATAGTCTTCATCTTGGCCAGGTCGGCATTTGCCTGCTGCCTGCTCTTGAGGGCGGTGGCGGCGAATGCCAGGATGGCCGCAACTACTACAACCAGCACGGTTGTATAGATGACTGTATAGGTATTTGTATTGGTATTCATAATAGCCCTCCTGTTTTAAGCTGTCTTGGCTGTCTTGGCTCTCTTGTTGCGACGGCTGATGTTGGCGTTGACAACACAGTAGTCAATGAGCGGTGCAAAGGTGTTCATAAGCAGAATGGAAAGCATCATACCCTCGGGATAGCCGGGGTTGTAGAGACGCAGCACCACTGCAAAGGCACCTACCAGGAAACCGTAGATCCATTTGCCGGTCTCGGTCTGGCAGCTGGTGACGGGGTCGGTGGCCATAAACACGCAGCCGAAGGCGAAGCCGCCCATAATCAGCTGGTAGTATGCGGGCACGGGGCCGAGCAGACCTATCAGCAGACCGCCGGCAACGCAGCTGAGCATTATCTTCCAGCTTGCCACGCCGCCGATAAGGAGGATGGCCGCACCGATGAGGATGCAGAGAGTGGAAGTCTCGCCCACGGAACCGGGGATGAGGCCGATGAACATATCCAGAGCGCTCTTGGCAGAAACCTCGAGGCTGCCGCTGGCCATCTGCGAGAGGGGAGTGGCGCTTGTGACTGCATCCACGCCCGCCTTGTGGGCGATCCATACGGAGTCACCGCTCATCATCTTGGGGTAAGCGAAGAAGAGGAATGCGCGGGTGAGCAGCGCGGGGTTCCAGATGTTGTAGCCTGTGCCGCCGAACACCTCCTTGCCGATTACCACTGCAAATGCGATTGCGATGGCCAGCATCCAGAGGGGAATGTTGACGGGGACGATCAGGGGAATCAGGAAGCCGGTCACAAAGTAACCTTCGCTGACCTCCTCGCCGCGAACCTGGGCAAAGAGGCACTCGAAGAAGAGGCCCACGATGTAAGACACCAGGTAGAGGGGGAGAATCTTGAGGAAGCCCTTCCACACGATCATCCAGAAGCCCCAGCCGTAATCATAGGCCAGATTCATCTGATAACCGATGTTGTAGATGCTGAAGAGCAGTACGGGGATGAGCGCGATCATCACGGTGAACATCGTACGCTTGAGATCGACGCTGTCTTTGATATGAGTTCCCTTTGCGGTGACAGTCTTGGGCACAAAGAAGAACGAATCCATAGCGCCGAAGAATGAACCCAGGGCACTAAGCTTGCCGCCTTTGCTGAATGTAGGTTTCAGGCGGTCCAATGTATTTCTCAATGCACTCATAACTATGCCATTTCTTTTAACATAAGGCTTATACCGTCAGAAATGATATTCTGGATGCCGATCTTTGAAGGGCAGACGAACTCGCACAGAGCCACGTCCTCTTCAATGACCTCGTATATGCCGAGATTTTCCATTTTCTCAATATCCTTTGCAAGGCAGGCCTTGAAGAGGTATACGGGGTAGATGTCCATAGGGAGGACCTTGCCGTAGACGTCGGACACTACAAACGGGCGGAGTTCGCCGTTGGTGTTGGTGTCCAGCTTGTAGGTCTTCTTCTTGCTTGCGGCCCACGACCAGTAGAGGTGGGAGAAGCTGAACTTCTTGGCGCGGACGGGCTTGAGCCAGCCGAGCGCCTCGTAGTAGTCACCCTCTTCGAGCAGGGTCACCTGGTTGTCAAAGAAGCCCAGGAAACCGTCTGCGCCCACATTGGCACCGGTGAGAACGTCACCGCTGACATAGCGCAGGTTGCCTTCGCCGGCATATTTGGCCAGGGAGGCGATGCTCATACCCTGCACGCCCATAACGCACGCGGGCTTTGCTGCGGGGCCTGTGACGGCCACCACGCGGCTCATGTCATAGGAGCCGGTCTTCAGGCAGCGGCCCATAGCGGCCAGCGACACCAGATCCACGGTCCAGACGATCTCGCCCTTGTTGATGGGGGAGATGTGGTTGATCTGCACGCCTACGTTGCCTGCGGGGTGAGGACCCTCGAAAGTGTGGAGAATCACCCCTTTGAGCTTTGCCATAGGGCTGCTCTGCTCTGCGCTTGCAGCGATGCTGAAGTGCACGCCGCCGTTGGTCAGGCGGCCGAGAGCGTCAATTGCAGTCTGGAGATACTCCATCTGCCCCTCCATGATGAAGTCGGCATCGGGTGCGAGGGGAGCGGTGGTCATCGCGGAGATGAAAATGCTCTTGGGAGTGTCCTCGGGATTGGCGATTATGCCGAAAGGACGCTGTTTGATCATAGGCCAGAGGCCCCTTTCCATTAGTGCTGCCGTAACGGCCGCCTTGTCCAGCTTGGAGCAGTCCACGGCGTCGAACTTGACACCCGGCTGTCCGTCCGCCTTGACGGTGACAGCAAGAAGTTTGCGCTTGTCTCCGCGGACAATTGCCTGGACGACACCGCTCACGGGAGAGCAGAAACGCACTTCGGGACGCATCTTGTCTACAAACAGAGGTTCGCCCGCCTTGACGGCGTCGCCCTCCTTGACCGTCAGCTTGGGCACGAGGGCCTTGAAGTCAACGGGTTTGACGGCAATCACGTCAGGAGCGACAGTCTCTGTGATTTTAGCGGGGGCTGCACCTGCGAGAGGAATGTTGAGCCCCTTTTTCAATCTGATGTGTTCTGACATTATATGAATAATTAAATGATAAGGAATTTTTCCCAAAAATCGCGCGCAAATATACCGATATTATTTGTGAATTCAATTATTTTTGCGGTATGAACAATGGCTTTAACGAAGAAATCCTGAAAGGGTTGAACGCGGCTCAGAGGAGTGCGGTAGAGAAAACAGAGGGGCCGCTGCTGATTGTGGCAGGGGCGGGAAGCGGCAAGACCAAGGTGCTGACCTGCCGCATAGCCAACATAATAGCCGGCGGGGTCGCGCCCTCCAAGATTCTGGCGCTGACATTCACCAAGAAGGCCGCGGGGGAGATGAAGGAGCGCATCGCCGCCCTGGTGGGCAGCCGCGACGCCTCGCATCTGTGGATGGGGACCTTCCACGCCATATTCGTCCGCTTTCTGAGGGAATACGCCGAGCTGCTGGAATATCCCAAGTCATTCACGATCTACGATGCCGCCGACACCAAGGCGGCCATCACCAAGTGCCTCAAGGAGCTTAACATAGACGACAAGAGCTACAAGCCCTCGGCCGTGGCCTCGCGCATCTCCAAGGCCAAGAACGACCTGCTGACGGCGGCCGCATACGCCCACAACCAGATGTACAAAGAGGAGGACTACAGCAGCAAGCGCCCCCGCATCGCAGAGATCTACGCCCTCTACGCCGCCAAGGCCAAGGCCTCCGGCGCGATGGACTTCGACGACATACTGCTCAACACCAACATACTGTTCCGGGACCATCCGGAGGCGCTGGAGGCCGTCCGCGCCCGCTTCAGCCACATTCTGGTGGACGAGTATCAGGACACCAACTATGCGCAGTACCTGATTCTGAAGAAGCTCTCCCTCGGCCACCGCAACATCTGCGTGGTGGGCGACGACAGCCAGAGCATCTACGGCTTCCGCGGCGCACGCATAGAGAACATCCTGGGCTTCCAGAAGGACTACCCCGAGGCGCAGGTCATCCGCCTGGAGCAGAACTACCGCTCCACACAGACCATCGTGGATGCCGCCAACAGCCTGATAGACAAAAACAAGAACCGCATCAAGAAGGTTTGCTACTCCAAAGATGCGCAGGGAGAGAAAATCCACGTGATAAACGCCGCCAGCGACTTTGAGGAGGGATACTCCATCGCCTCCTCCATAAAGAACGCCATCTACCGCCACAAGGCCCCCTACAGCGACTTTGCGGTGCTCTACCGCACCAATGCCCAGAGCCGCGTGATAGAGGAGGCGCTGCGCAAGCTCAACCTCCCCTGCCGAGTGGTCTCGGGCACGTCGTTTTTCGACCGCGCCGAGGTCAAGGATATGGTGGCCTACTTCCGCCTGGTGATAAATCCGCGCGACAACGAAGCCTTCCGCCGCACCATCAACCTCCCCGCCAGGGGCATCGGCGAGACCTCAGTCGCATATCTGGAGAAGGCGGCCGCCGATGCCAACCTGCCGCTGCTGGAGGCCGCGATGCTGCCCCCCGCCACCCTTATGGCCGCCGGGCTCAAGAGCGGCGCCATCGCCAAAATGGCGGACTTTGCCAAAATGATATTCTCCCTGCACGAGAAGGCAGAGAGCGCCGACGCCTACACCCTGGCATCTGAAATCGGCCTCAAGAGCGGCCTGATGGCCTATATGCAGGGGCTGCAGGATGTGGAGGACAAGGAGCGCCTCAACAATGTGCAGGAGCTGTTCAACGGCATCCGGCAGTTCTGCGACGACGAGGCCGAGATGCGCAAGTACGACGAGGGGGCCGAGGGCGGCGAGCCGGCTCTCGTGACCCTCTCCCAATATATCGAGAATTTCACTCTGCTCTCCTCCGCCGAGAAGGGAGAAGACGGCGAGGAGGACGACAACAACCGCATCAGCCTGATGACGGTGCACTCCTCGAAGGGCCTGGAGTACCCCTACATATACATAGCCGGGCTGGAAGAGAACCTCTTCCCCTCCGGTAGCGACCTGCTGCCGGGCGACATTGAGGAGGAGCGGCGGCTGTTTTACGTGGCGCTGACCCGCGCCAAGAAGGAGGTCACCCTCACCTACGCCTCTGCCCGCCACCGCTACGGCAAGGAGGAGAACAATCTCCCCAGCCGCTTCATCAAGGAGATTGACCCGCAGTATCTCGACGGCGACGTGCCCGGCAATTCTGCGTTCGACGGCAGCTGGGGCTCTTCCGGCCCCGCCTATACGCAGCGCGGCGCGCGGCCGGTGCAGGGGGCGCAATCCCCCAGGGGCGGCTCGTATTTCTCCCGCACCGGCGCATCCCGCCCGGGGGACGCTTCTCAGCAGCACTCCGCATATCCGCGCCCGTCGGGGGGCGCTTCTCAGCACACCGCATTCGCCCGCCCGTCAGCGGCGGCCCGTCCTGCGGCGCAGCAGAGCGCTCAGAGCCGCGTCGTCAGCCGCCCGGCAGCCTCGTCCAGGCCGGCACACACCCCCAGCGAAGGGTTCACCCCCTCCGCACCGGGCGACATCCGCCCCGGGATGCGCGTGGAGCACAATATCTTCGGATATGGCCGCATCGAGAGTATGGATGGCTCGGGCCCGAATGCCAAGGCGGTGTTTGTGACCGACAGCGGGGAGTCAAAAACTCTTATACTGAAATATGCGAAATTGAGAATCTGCGATTAATCGTGGCACGCGATTTGTAAAATTCTCAAGCGAATTTTTCATAGTTTAGGTTATGGTTAAGTTAGGAGGCCGGTTCCCGAAAGGGGCCGGCCTCTGAGTTTTATGGCCTCTCCTACCCCAGGGCGTTGAAGGCGTCGGGCAGGTAGCTGATATCCAGCACGTTTTCGGAGTCCATCAGCACGGTCACCACATCGAATTTTATCTCTTTGGGGACTGGGTGTTGCGCATAGAAGGCGCGGGCGGCGCGGATGAGTTTGTGCCGTTTGAGCGGGGTGACGTTTTCTGCGGGGTCGAAGCCGTCGCCGGGGTCGAGGGTTTTGACTTCCACGATGCGCAGGGAGGCGGAGTCTTCCATTATGAGGTCAATTTCGAGGTGGCCGCTGCGCCAGTTTCTGGCGATTGTCTGCAGGCCGCAGCGCCGCAGATATTCTTCCGCCGCCTTCTCTCCCCTCTTTCCCAATTCTCCCCTGCTGTTCATACGCATCTCCTTTTATTATTTCTGATTTTGGAGGCTCCCACGGCACTCCGACCCCTAAATTACTCAAATATCCCCGACTTTCAAATTCTGATGCGCCGATATCGCTTGTAATCTTTCCACTC
>CAZIUO010000059.1:0-2761 GCA_964542575.1 uncultured Muribaculaceae bacterium | reverse complement strand
ACTCTACACTCTAAACTTATAAAAAACAACAAACTTCGCCAGGCACAGCGCCAGAAACGCCACCACCAGCAACTCCATCGTGAGCCGCTGACGGCGCAACGTGCGCAACAGCTCCATCTCGGGATCATCCGCAGAATAAAACCTCGGACCGCGCACAGAGACGGCGCGGCGCGCCCACTTGCGCACAACCATTCCACGATTGAGATAAGTCACACCGCCGTTGGAGCGGTTCAGGGTCATCAGCAACTTGAGATCGGCAGTGGCAGTCTCATACCCCTCCGGCAGCGACGCAATGGGGGCGGAAGAGACCAGCAGAAACTCCATCCCGGCGGCAAGGGCCGCATCGCGCACCTTGTCGATGGCCTCCCTGCTGCGAGGCGAAAGGCGGTCGGGATGATAAAAACTCATCAGCAGCAGCCTGTCGGCGGAGAGCACATCGGCCGTGATATCCTCCCCCGCAGGGCTCTCGATCCTGAAATCGGAGTCGGAAGCCTCGCCGGCATTCCCCTGCTCTGTGGTTACGGCATCCACGTATGTCCAGCTCTCATCGGGCAGATTGTCCAGATCAAAGGTCTGCCGCTGCCCGTCCTTCTCGTAAATGAACACGGTATCATATGCCTCGGCAGCGGCGGCAGCGGGCGCAGCGCAAATCTCCGCCCCCTCGCTGTAGGGGGTGCTCTCCTGAATCGGGGCCACCAGGAATGTCCTGAGCAGCACAAACAACCCCAGGGCGGCAAACAGCCCCACGAATACCCACTCCCACACCGGATAGCGGAACTCCGTGATTTTCTTGCGGGCGACAAATATTATCACGGCGCACGGCAGCAGCACCAGATTCTTGAAGAAGGTCTGCCAGTTGCTCAAATGCACCACCTCCCCGAAACAGCCGCAATCGTCTATCGGGTTGAATATTGCAAGATACAGGGTCAAGAGGGTGAACACCCCCGTCAGCACCAGCGCCACCGGGGAGAATATGCGCAGCCGCAGGCGCAGCAGCATCGCGATGCCCGTCAGGAATTCGGTCAGGGAGAGCACCACCGCGGCCGCCACGCTCAGAGAGGAGAGGGCGCTGAGATGGAACGCCGCCAGATACTCCTTGATTATCAAGGAAGTGCCCACCGGAGAGAGCAGCTTCACAAAGCCGGAAAAGAGAAACACCAGCCCCAGAATCAGCCGGCAGAAGCGCGCGAGACCCTTCATAAGCGGCTCTTGATTTTTGCAAAGATGGCCTCGGGAGGCAGCATCGCCCCGGTTTGGGGGTCGGCGCAGTCTATGCGCACAAAGTTTTCGTCGCTTGCGCAGCAGTCCAGATACACGCCGCGCACCTTTTTCTGGAACTCTATGTCCGCCTCGTGGATGTCCTGATGCCCCTCGAGATAGGCGCGGTCTGCCCCCTCCCTGTTTTTATGCAGCGAGGCCTCCACAAATCCGATGGGGACATCCAGAAAGAGGTTCTTATCTGGCCTGGGGATGCCGAATATGTTGTATTCAAGATTGAAAATCCACTCCCGCAGCGCCAGGGCCTTCTCTTTCGAGGGGAGCTTGGAGGTCTGGAAGGCGATGTTGGAATATACATAGCGGTCCAGCACCACGCAGCAACCCTCGGCAAGCCACTGCCGTATCTGAGCGGCCGCGTCGCGCCTGTCCTCTGCAAAGAGCAGCGCCACCAGCTGCGGATGCACCGCGTCGTTGCCGCCGTATTCGCCCTTCAGGAAATTCGAAATCAGCTCGCCGTACACGGGAGCGTCATAACGCGGAAAATGCAGGTATTTGAGAGTCTCCCCACGGCCGCGCAGCCAGTCGCACAGCATCTTGAGCTGAGTGCTCTTGCCTGCGCCGTCTAACCCTTCCAGAACTATAAGCATATTGAAAAATTGTATGTGTATCTTTGCAAATATACTTTATATTTTTCTTTTATGAGCGCGAAGGTCAAGATAATGGGAATCGTGAATGTCAACGGCGATTCATTTTTCAGCGGCAGCAGGGTTGCAGGCCTTGCGGAGGCGGCGGAGCGCACCGCACTGTTGTTTGAGCAGGGGGCGGACGCCGTGGACATCGGGGCCTGCTCTTCGCGCCCCGGCAGCGTCTATGAGGGGGAGGATGTGGAGTGGAGCCGTCTGGAGGGGGTGCTGCAGACTCTGCGGCGCGAATTCCCAGGCAAGCTGTTCTCCATCGACACGTTCTCTTCCCGCATCGTGCAGCGCGCTTTCGATGCAATCGGGCCGTTTATGGTCAACGACATCACCGCCGCCCAGAGCGACCCGGCCCTGCTGCGCACCGTGGTCCGTCTGGGGCTGCCCTACATCGCGATGCACAACCTCAACCCGCCCGCGCTGGGCGGCACGCCGGTGCGGCCGCTGATTGAGCCGCGCGAGGGCGAGGGGGTCGTGGAGAATGTGCTCCGCTTTTTCGAAAGCTTCAGCCTTGAAGCGGAGGCGGCAGGTCTCGCGGAGTGGATTCTGGACCCCGGCTTCGGCTTCGGCAAGAGCGTGGAGGAGAACCTCGCGCTGATGGATGGCCTGGAGCGGCTGCAGCGCTTCGGGCGCGAAATTCTGATAGGAGTCTCCCGCAAGCGGATGACCTGGCAGAAGCAGGGGCTGTCGGCGCAGGAGGCCCTGCCCGAGACCCTCCGCCTGGAGAAGGTCGCCATCGGTAAGGGAGCCGCGTGGGTGCGGTGCCATGATGTCCGTGAACTAGTTGAGAGTTTAGAGTGTAGAGTTTAGAGGAGTGGAGAGTTGAAAGTGGAGAGATTACACGAAAT
>CAZIUO010000058.1:0-10574 GCA_964542575.1 uncultured Muribaculaceae bacterium | reverse complement strand
ATTTTTTGATGCACTGATGTCGCCCCGCAACTCTCTCCCTCGCCCCCTCCTCTCCATTCCTCTCAACTCCTCTACACTCCTCTCAACTCCTCTACACTCTAATCTCTAAACTCAGCAGCAGCCGCTTGGCGGGGAGGCCGGCGGCAAAGCCGGTGAGGGAGCCGCTGCTGCCGACGACGCGGTGGCAGGGGATGAAGATGCCGAGGCCGTTGGCCCCGATGGCCTGCGCCACGGCGCGGACGCCGCGGACATTGCCCACAGCGCGGGCGATCTCAAGGTAAGTCCTGGTTTCGCCGCAGGGAATCTGCATCAGCGCCCTCCACACCGACATCTGGAAGGGAGTCCCCACGGGGCGCAGCGGAATGTCGAAAGATGTCCGGCGGCCGGCAAAATATTCATCCAGCTCGGCCGCAGCCCGCTCCAGCACAGGAGAAGAGGCCTCCAGAAACTGCGCCCCGGAAAGCCTCTCCAACCGGCGCAGACAGCGCCCGGCGCAGGGCATCCCGCTCCAGGAGCAGAGACACAGCTCTCCGCCGGCCTCCCCCAGAACGAGTTCCCCGCAGGGGGAGTCGATGTGCCGGATATGGACAATCATACAGCCCTACCAGACCACCGAAGTGTAGGCGGTGTGGTAAAGATCGCAGATGTCAGCGTGGCTGCAGGTGGCAATGTCAGTCAGATTCACCTTGTCGCCAAAGGCATCTATCAGAGCCTGCGTGGAAGCGAACGGGATAAACTCATCGCTCCTGGAGGCGAGAACCTTTACAGTGTGCTTGGGGGTCCAGCCTTTGGAGAGGTCGTTTCTCTCAAGGCACTTGAAGAACGCCTTGCAGATGTCGGAATTCCTGTCCAGGAAAGTCGCGCTCAGGACATCGGCGAGGGTGGGGGCATCTGTACCCAGCAGCTGCTTGATTTTGGCATCCTGATCTGCACTTGACAGGTTCTTGGCCGCCAGCAGGGCGTCTATTTCACTTTTGACGGCAAGATACTTCTCGCAGTAGAAATCATCCTCCTTATACCCCTTGAGAATGTCGGGATAGCTGGCGAGCATCGATTTGACGGTCATCGGAATCACCGCGATATGCTCGGTTTTGCCCCAGTCGTAATATGTCTCCCAGGTGCGGGAAGGATCGTAGCTCCCGGCGCAGGTGAAAGAGTAGGAGAAGTGCCACTTTGCCGCCTCGTCGTCGTGAGTGTCAAAATATTTGTGCAGGGCGAGGGCCTTGCCGGCCCCTTCCGAGAGGCCGAGGATAATGGTCTTCCAGTCATCTTCCATTGTGCCGCTGCCATACTTCTTCCACACCGCATAGCCGGCCTCCAGGGCGCCCAGGGTGTTCTTTACTGAAACCTCGTGGTTCTGATAGGGGTCAATCATCTCCTTGTTGATGCCGTATCCCAGGCCGTCGGGAGAAATCAGCAGATAATCCTGCGTGGAGAGCCCCATCTCAAAGGTGGTGCACTCGGAGGGGGCGTCGGCGTTGTCGGTGATGAAGGGGTGCTCCATTATGTAGAGGTTGTCCGGGTCCAGATTGTGCCAGCCGATCAGATTGTACCTTGCCCATACCACCCTTGCGGAAAGGGTCCTCGTTTCGCCGTTCACGTCCGGCGACTGATAATAGTATTTATAGCCGATGTAGCCCATCGCCACGCCGTTTGCGCCGAGCTCTTCGCCGAGCTGCGCTTCGCGCGCCGCAACATTGTCCAGGAACTGCTTGCGCAGATCGGCATTCTGTGCGCCGGCCGCGGTGCCTTCGGCTCCGTAGAGCTCGTCGGCCAGCTCCCCGGCAGTCCACTCGCGGCAGCCCTCGGGGTCTATCTCAAAATATACATCATCGGTGTCAGGCCCCTGGACATCTTTGGTGCAGGAGGCGAGAGCAAGGCTCAAGACTGACAAAATCAGAAACAGATAATTGAACTTTTTCATCTTTTAAAAATTAGCCCGCTAAGATAACATTTGCTTGCGTTTCCGGCAATTTTAGCCTTACTTTATGATGTCAACACCACAATTCCAAAGCTATGTCCAGAAAATTCCCGCAGGAAGCCGCACTATCTGCACTTCTGCTGGCAGCCCTGCTTTCAGGCTGCAAGGTAGACGACCGGTATTCGCCCGGCAACATCAAGGGCGTCGACACAGAAGTCTCCCTCTTTGAAGAAGGCATCACCGTCCCCCTGGTCCAGAGCACGGCCCAAATTACGGTGGATGAAATCCTCAAGGAGTCCGGCGTCAAATCCGGCCGCTTCGGAGAGCATCTCACCCTGCAGGCCGACGGCTCGTACACTTTCGGCTACAAAAAGCAGTTTTCACTGAAAAAGGCCGTCGGCGACCTGGGACTCGGCACCGTCGTGAACATTTCCCCCGTGACCTGCACCTGGAGCTCCGGCTGCACATTCAGCCGGCTCGATGCCTCATCACTGAAGACCGAACCCCTCTCTTACTCAAGGGAAGAGGAGATCGGATACACCGCATTCTCCCTGGGCGGGTTTGACCCCGTCACTAGGACCACCGTGATTCTGGAAAAGGAGACGGTGCAAAGCGCCGCTGCCGCCGCCGCGCGCCTGCATCTTTCAGATGCCGCACTTCCTGCGGTTGAAATGGCGGTGGCGGGGCAGGATGCAGTGATAAAAGGGATGCATCTCTGCGAGGATGTCGAGAGCATAGACGAGATAAATATGAAGGAGGGCTCGCAGATAAGGGTGGAGGTCAGCCTCCCGGGCGCCATTTTCACTTCCGGCGAGATTACGCCGGAGGTCAAGGTCGACCTGGGCGACGTGCTCACCTTTGCCGGCGGCGCAAGCATTCTCGACTGCTCGCAGATGGTGCTGTCGCCCTCCAACGGGTTCGCAGCTGAGAGGACCTTTGCCGTTTCGCAGCTGAACGCCGCAAAAATCACAGAAGACCGCACCGCGGCGGTCAGCGGCAGAATTGTGGCGGACGGCCTCAAGGCCACTGTGGCCGATGCAGGCGCCATCACATCCGACATCGCGGTGCAGATAAAGATTTCGTTTGAGAATTTTGAGGTGGAAAGTGTTTTCGGCAATCTCAAGGAGACGACCTTCAGCCTGGACGAAGAGGGGGAGATCCTCTCCTTTGACCTGCCCGGCGAGGTGAAAAACTTCGGCACGTTCACCATAATTCCCAAGGGCAGCCCCGTGCTTGAAGTCTCGCTCACCTTGCCCGAAATCGACGGGGTGGAGATCGAGAGAGGGGAGGATGCGCAAATCCGTATTCCCGAATTCCTCCGCCTCAAGGACATCCCCTCCGACTTCACATACGACGAGGAGGGCGGCATACTGCACATCAATAACCTCAGAACCGCCGACTACCGCCTGGCCATCGACCGGATTGTCATAAGCCCCAAAGAAGTCGGCGGCAAATACATTGCGGAGGGGCGGTACGCGGCAAAGTGCGCCGTGGGTCCCTCGACTGAGAGGATGGACCTTCTCCGCCTCAACGGCCTGTCGGGGCAGAAATTCGCCATCCGATGCAACCTTCCCGCAATGGAGGCGGAGAGCGTCATTTTGGACGAACTCACTGTAGATGTCGACGAGAAGGCGTCCTTTGACATAATCAAGGCCTCCGACATCCCCGATATGGTGAAGAGCGTGGGGGAAATAGTGCTGGATGAGGTCAGCGCCGACATCCGGTTGACCCTCACGGACCTCCCCGACCTGGGCGGCGGGCGGCTCTATGCGGACCTCACCGCGCAGATGCCCGACTTTGTGGTCCCTTCTGAAATCGAGCTCAAGGGGGAGATTGTGGACGGCAAGTTCTCCAGGAGCGTGAAGATAGAGAAGCTGGACTTCAGTAAATTCGACCTCGGGAAGCTGCGCAGGGAGGGCGGTAGCATCGGCGCGGAGGCGGCGGTGAAGGGGTGCCTCAGGGCCGAGAACCCCTCCGTGGACCTCGGCGAGCTGTCCCGCACCGTGGAGAGCGAGATTGCGGTGAAGATTGCCGGCCAGGAGGGCGACATCAAAATCCGCGACATCGCCGCCAGATTGAGCTGCGGGATAGACAGCACCTTCACGCTGGACATCCCCAAGTTCCCCGAGGCTCTCAACGGCAGCTGGTATGACTTCCCCGACGCGCAGCTCACGGCAAAAGTCACTTCCAACCTGGGCATTCCGATGAGCGCGGAGGTGGACATCAACAGCGGAATGTACAATCTGGAAATGGGCTTCCCCTGCAGCGCGGACCCTTCCCGCACCGAGAGTGTAGAGAACCGGTATTCCATCGACCTGAATCCGCTTCTGCAATATTGCAAGGCGGAGATTCCCGTGGGGCTGCACCTTACGGTCTCCGACGGGGAGGAGAGCCACATATGCCCCGATGCAAGTTACAATATGTACATCAGCCTTGACCTCGGCCTCGACATAGATCCGGGAGAAGAGTGCAAGGTCACCTATTCCGACACTCTGGAGTTGTCGGAAAGCGCCACGGCTGTCGCAGGGCTGCTTGCCAAGAGCGCCGTCGACCTCTTCGGCACCGTGGAGAGCACTCTGCCGCTGGAAGTGGGGGTCAAGGCGGAACTGCTCAAATGCGAAAACGGAGTCTTCTCCACGATAGAGACAGTGCAGCCGATAGAGACCATCATCGCCAGGCCCGGCAGTACAGATGATTTCTCCGTGGAGATCAAGGCGGCGCCCGGTGCCGACACCGGCAAACTCAGCCACATCCGCTTCAGCTTCACCGTCGGCTCCGACGGCTCGGGGCTCAACGGCGGCGACTACATACTCATCAAAGGACTCGGCGTAAAGGCGCCTGAAGGAATCACATTATGAAAAAGAAACACATATATGCAATGATTGCCCTGCTGTGCGCCACAACCGCCTCGGCCCAGATTCAGAGCACATATTTTCTGGACAACTATACCTTCACCTACCGGGACAATCCGGCCAATATGCCCGACAAGAGCTTTGTGGGAGTCGGAATCGGCAACATAGAGGCGGGGGCGGGGAGCAGCATCGGCCTCTCCTCCCTGCTGTACCCCTCGCAGAGCGGCAGCGGCCTTGTGACCGGCTTCAATGCCGGAGTCGGCGCAGAAGAGTTTCTCTCGCGGTTCGCAGACAAGAATGCCCTGAGCGCCAATGCCAACCTCAACATATTCAGCCTGGGGCTGCGCAAAAAGAGCGCGATGACCACCGTCGAGCTCAATTCCAGGACCATTGCAGACGGCACGGTGTCGGGCGACCTCTTCCGGTTTCTCAAGGTGGGGGGCGAAAATCGCTCATACAATTTCTCTTCCACGGCATTGGGCGCCGCATCTTACATAGAGCTCGCCGTCGGCCGCGCCCGCAGGGTCGGCGCCACCTTCTCCTTCGGCTGGAGAGTCAAGGGTCTGATGGGCATCGCGGGGGCGTCCGCCAATCTGCAGGACAGCAGGGCAGCGCTCTCCGGGGAGCAGATCGAGGTCGCCATTAAAGGCACCGCCGCCCTGGCGGGAAGCCTGCTCCAGTTCAAGACAGACGAGGAGGGCCGCGTGTGCGGCGTGGAGCGCGGCCACAGCTTCAGCCCCGCCGGCTTCGGGGCAGCATTTGACGCCGGCATCAGCTGGAATCCCCTGGACGACCTGACCCTGAGCGCGTCCATAGCCGACCTGGGTTTCATCCGCTGGAATCAGAGCTGCACGGCCACAGCCGACAATTCAGTGACCTACGCGGGGGTGGAGATAAGCGGCAGCGAAGAAGGCGTAAAGGATGAAGTGAACAAGGTGATGGACGATTTCTGCGCTCTCACGGACATCAAAATCAAGTATGACAACGTCTCCTCGTCCAAGTCCCTGCCGATGAGAATCAACGCCGCCGCGCGCTACCGGATTCCGACAGTCGAGAGCCTGAGCGCGGGGGCGCTGTTCACATTCAAGAATTCTGCAGCGCCCGTTTTTGACGCCAGGGCCGCAGTCACCTTCACCCACAAAAAATGGTTCAGCGTCACGGCAAACCTTGGCGGAAGCACGCTTGGAATGGTGTGGGGCGGGGCAGTGAGCCTCTGCGCCCCGTTCCTGAATTTCTTCGCCGGCATCGACTCCTATGTGGGCACGATGACCTCCGAATTCATTCCGGTGGACAAATTCAACTGCAGAGTCAACCTCGGTCTCGCGCTGCGCTTTGGCGGCCGTTAAGCACAGCGCTTCTGCGTGTCGGGCAGGAAGGCGGCGATGACGCCCAGCAGCGGGAGCAGTCCGCTCACGCGGAACACCAGCGCGACGCTGGTGGCGTCCGCAAGCCATCCGAAGAATGCCGAGCCCAGCCCTCCCAGGCCGAACATCAGCCCGAAGAACACTCCGGCAATCATCCCCTCCCGGCCCGGCATCAGGTCGGTGGCGTAGACCACTATGGAAGAGAAGGCGGAGGCTATAATCAGCCCGGAGAAAAAGGCGCAGACAAGGGTCATCGGCAGGTTAAGATAGGGCATCAGCGCCGCAAACGGGGCCGAGCCCAGGATCGAGAACCAGATGACATATTTGCGCCCGAACTTGTCGCCGAACAGCCCTCCCGCCACGGTGCCGATTGCAAAGGCGGCCAGATACACAAAGAGGCAGAGCTGCGACGCGCGCACGCTCAGACCGAACTTGTCAATCAGAAAGAATGTGAAGTAGCTGGTGACGCTGGCGTTGTAGAAATACTTGGAGAACATCAGCAGCACCAGTATCAGCATTGCGACCGCCTTGCTGCGGGCCGGGATGTCGGCGCCGGGCAGATGCTGCCTGACGGGATGGGCCGTCAGCAGCCTGAGCCGGGCCTTGTACCACTTTCCCAGACGGAGCATCAGCAGCGCGGCCGCCAGCGCCGCCAGGGCAAACCACGCGATGGAGCTCTGTCCCAGGGGGAGTATTATGAGGGCGGCCAGCAGCGGCCCCACGGCCTGCCCGGCGTTGCCGCCCACCTGGAAGATGGACTGCGCCAGGCTCTTTCTGCCCCCGGAGGCCATCTGCGCCACGCGCGATGCGGTGGGGTGAAACACCGATGAGCCGATGCCCACAATGCCCACGGAAATCAGAATCAGCGCAAAATTGCCGGCGAAGGCGAGCATCAGCAGCCCCAGCAGCGTAAAGCACATCCCGATGGAGAGGGCGTAGGGTCTCGGGCGCTTGTCGGCATACAGGCCGGTGAGCGGCTGCAGTATGGAGGAGGTCATCTGAAAGACGAGGGTGATGACGCCTATCTGGGCAAAAGTAAAGCCGAAGTTCTCCTTCACGATGGGGTATATGGAGGGGATTATCGACTGTATCATGTCGTTCAGGAAGTGGGAGATGCTGCAGATTATGAGCATCGGATACACCGTCCCTTCCGCCACCGTTTCAGAATACTTTTTCAAATTCATAGCGCCCGCAAAGGTAAATATTGTTTGATTTTATTGTCCGGACTTTTTCCGGACGCCTCTTGTGGGAGGGGCTTCCAGCGGGTTGTCGGGCCAGAAGTGCTTGGGATACCGGCGGCGGAGCTCTTTTCTCACTTCAAAATAGGTCCCGCTCCAGAACGAGGCCAAATCGCTTGTCAGCTGCACCGGCTTGAATCCGGGCGAGAGCAGCTCCATAAGCACCGGCCGTCTGCCCAGGTCCACGGCGGGGGTCCGTGTCATTCCGAAACATTCCTGAAGCCGGACCCGGAGCACCGGAGCGTCGGCCCCCTGCCGGTATTCCAGGCGTATGCGGCTGCCGGTGGGCACTTCTATGTGCGAGGGGGCGATTCTCTCGAGCTCGGCGGCCTTGTCATATGGTATCATACCGCGCAGGACGGCGGCCATATCTATTTTTTTCAGTTCGGCGCGGGTGGAGGCGCCTCCCGAATAAAGCGGCAACCATTCAGCACAGTTGCTCAGCACCGTCTCGGTACTCAGGTCCGGCAGTTCCAGCTCCGGATGCCAGGCGGCCGCGGCGGCCACCCTTCTCTGAAGGTCGCCCACCTCTTCGCGCGAGAAGTCCAGCAGCGATGTCCCGTGCTTTCTGACCGCCTCGCACACAGCCTCGACCATCTTTTCGCGGGGGACATCCGGCAGGTCCGCAGTCCTTGTTGTCAGGGCTCCGATTCTGGTCTCCCGCCGCGCGGTGACACGCCCTTCCTTCTGGTTCCAGGCGATTTTCTCGGAGGTGCTTTCCAGCGCTGCGAGGTCGGAGGGATTCACCGCGCAGGCGAGGAAAATCCTCCCCGTGGCTCCGGGGCCGCCTGCGGAAAGGTCGGCGCACACTATCCAGGGCTCCGCCGAGAGGGGGTCCTGAATGTC
Organism: uncultured Muribaculaceae bacterium; assembly: GCA_964542575.1. Taxonomy (GTDB): domain Bacteria; phylum Bacteroidota; class Bacteroidia; order Bacteroidales; family UBA932; genus Equibacterium. The sequence goes on along the minus strand of CAZIUO010000058.1, from coordinate 2,353 downwards.
CATCCACGCCTTTTCTCCGTTTCTGGCCAGCAGATATTCTCCGGCCGCGCCGCCGCTCAGGCGCGCAACGCGCTCGGGAAAGGCCATTGCCAGCAGATAGCCGGCATCTTCGGGGGCGGGATTGCGGTCGTCCGGCACCGCTTGGATTATTCTTCGGTATTGCGCGGCGATCTGAAGTATCCTGCCCATTGTCCCAAAGGCCTGCTTCCCGGAGTTCCTGGCCGAGCGCAAGGCAGCCAGGCGCAGGGAGAAGTCGCAACCGGCCCCGGAGGCGGCCAGCGGGTCTTTCTCCTCCAGCAGCGCGGCCGCGTCGCAGCCCAGGGCGCCGAGCCCTCGCTTCTTGGCCGTCAGCAGCATATTGGCGATTCTCGGGTGGCAGGGGAGCGAGAGCAGATCCCTTCCGTGCATTGTGAGTTTCCCGTCCTGCGACACAGCCCCGAGCGCCCTGAGCAGGGCAGCGGCGTCTGCCACGGAGCGTTCGGGCGGGGGAGTGAGCCATTCCATAGCCCTGAAGTCTCCGACCCCGGCTCCCGCCGCCTCCAGTATGCAGGCCGTGAGGTCCCCCTCCAGGATTTCAGGAATGCGGAATTGCGGCATAGCCCTGAATGTGGCCGGGGTGTAGAGCCTGTGGCACACGCCCTCGCGGGTCCTTCCGGCGCGGCCCGCCCTCTGCTCGGCCATATCCGCAGAAATTCTCACAGTCTCAAGGTGCCCGAGGGCCCCGCCGGCCCCCTTGTAGACCATTTTTCTGCAGTAGCCGGCGTCCACGACCGCGGTCACTCCGTCTATTGTCAGGGAAGTCTCCGCAACCGGGGTGGACAGAATCACCTTGCGCCGGCCTTCGCGCGATGGCGCCACGGCTTTCCGCTGCTCGGAGGGCGGCAGCATCCCGTAGAGCGGGAACACGTCCACATTGTCGCCGGGCGAGCCACCCAGCATTGCGGTGCATTTGCGGATGTCGGCCTCGCCGGGGAGGAAGGCCAGAATGTCGCCGAAAGTTTCTCCCGAGCGGAAAATTCCGCGGATCTCGCTGCACACCGCCTCCGGCACGCCTTCCGGCGGAATGTCTCTCTTTGAATATGATATCTCCACGGGGAACATCCTGCCCGGGGCATCCACCCTCCCGGCTCCCAGCGCTTCGGCAACCGATGCGTCCAATGTGGCGGACATTATTACCAGGGCCAGGTCGGGACGGAGAATTGCCCTGGACTCCCTGACCAGGGCCAGGGAAAAGTCGGCGGAGAGGCTCCGCTCGTGGAATTCGTCAAAGATTATTGCCGAGACGCCCTCCAGGGTGGGGTCGGCGCAGATCATCCTCTCCGCGATGCCCTCGGTGACCACTTCCAGCACTGTCCTGCCGGACACTTTGGTCTCGAAGCGGGTCCTGTAGCCGACCCTTTCGCCGGCTTTCTCGCCCAGCAGGGCCGCGGCGCGCTCCGCCACGTGGATGGCGGCAATGCGCCTGGGCTCGGTCATAATTATGCGCCCCCGGGTCCCGAAGGTCTCCAGCAGCGAGAGCGGAAGCAGGGTCGATTTTCCGGCGCCCGGCTCTGCAGTCACCACCGCGGCCCCGGACTTTTCAAGCGTCTCCAGAAGCTTCTGTCCCAGCCCGTAGGCGGGCAGGACTGACGCCATCGCGGCGCTGAGCGAGGCGGGGTAGGGAGGTATGGGGGCGGGAGTTATCGGCATCGCTTGGAAAATTCCGTGCAATGTATAAAAATTTCCGTAGTGCAGGTCCGCCGCGGCCCTGCAAATGATTTAACTTTGTGCTGATTGTTTTCCGGCAAATGAAACATACTGTAATTTTTATACTGTCATTAGTTATGTCTATAACAATTTCCGCCCAGAGTCTTTCTGAGCGTCAACTCCATCTTGCCGCCTGCGCGGCTCTTGAGGCGCAGGGAGACCTTGCCAGACTGGATTCTGCGGTGCGTGCCGCATTGGACGCCGGGGTCACGGTCAACGAACTGAAGGAAGCGTTTTCGCAGCTATATGCATACACCGGCTTCCCGCGTTCGCTGAATGCGCTCGGAGTTCTGTCAAAGGTTCTTGAGAACGGCAAGGAATCCTGGAATGAGGGGAAGCCCTGGACGCGTCCGTCCGTGTGGGACGACGCAACCGCAGGCCTGAAGCTTGGGACAGAAGTCCAGACCCGGCTCACCGGGCGGCCGTTTGACTATGCCTTCTGCCCTCAGGATGACTTCTATCTTAAATCGCATCTTTTCGGCGACATATTCGCCGGAGACCAGCTGTCTGCCGCGGACAGGGAAATCGTCACCGTGGCGGCACTCTCGGCACTTAAGGGTGTGGCCCCGCAACTCGCTTCGCATAAAGCCGGCGCTGTGCGTATGGG
>CAZIUO010000057.1:0-11093 GCA_964542575.1 uncultured Muribaculaceae bacterium | reverse complement strand
CCATCTTGGCATACTGGAACGCCTTCTTGTACCACTTGTTGTCGTTCTGGGCGTTTGTAACGAAGAATTCGCTGTCCCAGTTGCGGTTTGCGTTGGCGTGCTCGCTCATCACCAGATTGGTGGCGGCGTCCTTCTCAAAGCCGCGGAGCCAGCTGTCGTGCATCAGGAATATCTTGGATGCAAGCATGCAGGCTGCGTATTTGTTCATACGGCCATACTTCTTGGCGGTGGACATCAGAGGCACGACCTCTTCGATTTCCTTTGCCATAAAGTCCCATACGTGCTCGGGAGCAGACTGCTGAGGCATATAGCCGGCAGAACTGGACACAGTGTAGTCGGTCTCCAGAGGGACATTGCGCCACAGGTCAAACACTATGAAGTAGCACAGGGCGCGCACGGCGCGCACCTCGGCCGCCGACTCGGGATTGTTCTGTATGGTCTCGGTCTCGAGCAGCTGGTTGGCCTTCTCGATTGCGTTGTAGCAATAGTTCCACTCCTGATAGAGATGGGGAATGCCCGCGTAGGGGTTGTTCTGATGCAGGTTGATATACTGCGCGCCCCAGCCGCCGTAGGTGCGGTAAGGGGTCATCAGCAGATCGCTGCTCTCTTCGTTGATGTCGAAGTAGCCCTCCCAGGCCCAATATGTAAAGCGGAGCTGGGCGTAGAGGTTGCCCATCATATCCATTACCTCGTCGTCGCTGCCAGAGAGGTTCTCGGGAGAGAGGTCGGAGTAAATGTGCTCGTCAAGATTGGTGCAGGCAGATGAACCTGCGAGGAGCGCTGCAGCCGCAAACGAAGCGGCGAAAAATCTGTTCATTTTTTTCATATTGTAAAGCTCCTTTGATTATTTGTTGCCGAATGTGATGTTAACACCAAGAGTGAAAGTGCGGATGGTGGGGTACTTGTTGCGGTAGTCCACGCCGAATGAGAAACGGTCGCTGGTGGACATTTCGGGGTCGATGCCCTGATAAGCGGTGAGGCAGAAGATGTTCTCGCCGGAAACGAATACGCGGGCGTTGTCCACATATTTTATGTTCTGGGTGTTGAAGGTGTATCCCAGGTTGAAGTTGTCAAGCTTGAGATAGTCGCCGTTCTCCAGATAGTAGCTGACTGCCACGGGCTCCTGGCTCTTGGAGAGCTGGCCGCCGTAGACGGGGTTGACCGCGCTCTTGTAGCGGTTGAGACCGATATTGAGGTTCTCGTAGAACATTCTCTGGCAGTTGAAGATCTTGAAGCCCACCTGGCTGGAGAAAGAGAGGGTGAGGTCGAATCTCTTGTAGCGGAGAGTGTTGGCCCATCCGAAGGTGGCCTTGGGGATACCGCTGCCCAGATACTGGCGATAGCCGGAATCCACGTCGCGCATACCGGAGTTGAACACTTCGCTCTCGCCGGTTTTGGGGTTCTCAATCATCCAGAGACCCTTGGTGGCCTTCTTGGTGCTGAGGCCGGTGGATTTGAGCATATAGAAGTCGCCGAGCGCGCCGCCCTCGTAGGTACGCTGCACGCACATCGAGGTAGGCTCCTCCGTATACGCGCCGTCAATGTAGTTGACAGTCTCGTAAAGGTCGTTGGAGAGGCTGATGAGGCGGTTCTTGTTGTGGGATGCGGTGAAGGTGGTGTTCCACTCGAAATTGCGGGTCTTGACGGGGGTGCCGCCCAGCATCAGCTCGACGCCGGCATTGGACATCTGGCCCACATTGGCGGTGGTGTAGCCGTAGAGGTTCGGGGGAACGGGCACCGAATAGTCATAAAGCATATCTCTGGTGACCTTGTAGTAAACGTCAAACGATCCGTAGAGACGGCCGCCGAGGAAGCCGAAGTCAACGCCGGCGTTGATTTCCTGGGTGGTCTCCCACTTGAGGCTGGGGTTGGGGTTCTGGCTGGGAGTCAGCGAAGGACGCCATTTGCCGTCGGAAGTGACATAGTTGCCGTAGGCGGTGTCGTAGTTGTAGATAAGCAGCGACATATAAGGGTCGCTGGGGATGACGCCCGTCTTGCCGTAGCCGACGCGCAGCTTGAGGTTCTCGACCCATCCGAGGCTCTTGATGAAGTCTTCGTTGGAGAGGGTCCAGCCGGCGCTGATGGCGGGGAAGAGGCCCCACTTGTTGCCTGCGCCGAACTTGGAAGAGCCCTCGTAGCGGAGGGTACCCAGCACGTTGAAGCGGTTGTCATAATTATAGGTGAAGCGACCGAAGAAGCCGATCAGCGTGGACTCGCTCTTATAGGAGGAGACGCCGCCGTAGGTCTTGAGGGTAGTGGTCTTGTCGTCGCCGGTGCCGCTCTCGATGAGCTCTGCAAAGCGGCCTGCGCCAAGGTTGTTGTAGAGATAGGCGTTGGTGGAGAACTCGGAGTTGGAGGCGCCGAAGCCGTCATTTACCTCGTTCATCCAGCTGTAGCCCACCATACCGGAGAAGTGGTGCTTGTCGGCTGCAAAATCATACTGGGAGGTGAGTTCCAGCTGATCCTGCCTGTAGGTGCCCTGGCTCTTGCTTGCGCTGCCGTTCACGCTGCCCCAGCGGTTGCCCTGATACTTCTCTGTATAATAGGCTTCGCTCACGGAATTGCTGCGGTTTGTGGAGAGCTGCAGGTTGGTCTTCCAGCCCTTGATGGGCTCCACGGTGATGTTGCCGGTGAGGCGGGTGCTCTCGTAGCGGGCGTCGCCGCTGTGCTCCTTGATATAAGGGACAGGGTTGTAATAATAGAGCGGAGCTGTCTGCTCGTAATAATCATTATTGGGGTCGCCGTCCACATAGATGGGAGCCGTCGGGTTGCGGATGACAGCCTGGTGATATATGGTGTAGCTGTCCTGGTTGTCATTCTCGCTGAGAGTCTTGAGCATATTGAAATTGACCCTGACCACGTCGTTGAAGAGATACTGGGTCACGTCCATCTGCGCGCGCAGGTCCTTGCTGTAGGAGCCGATTATCACACCCTCATTGTCGCGGTAGGTGATGTTGGCAGAGTAGGCGCTGTGCTCGCTGCCGCCCTCGAGGGCGATGTTGTGGTTCTGAGCCACGCCGGTCTGCGAAACCTCGCTGAGCCAGTCGGTGGTGTATCCCAGATCCTGGAATGCGGAATAGGTGGCCAGCTGCTCGGCGGTCATGCTGCGCATGAAGTCGGCATCCATAAAGTCAACCCTCTTGGAGAAGTTGGAGATGGAGCCGTAGCCGTTGTAGCTGATGTTGTAGTGCTCGCCCACCTTGCCGTTCTTGGTGGTGATGAGGATCACGCCGGCGGCGCCGCGGGTACCGTAGATTGCAGCCGCGGAGGCATCCTTAAGCACGGAAATCTCCTCGATGGACTCGGGAGCCACGGTAGAGAGGGAACCCTCGATGCCGTCCACCAGAATCAGGGGAGTGTAGCCGCCCTTGAGGGAGGTAACGCCACGCAGCATTATAGTGGAAGAAGCGGTGGGGTCGCCGTTGCCCTTGGTGACATTGAGGCCCGCCACCTTGCCCTTGATGAGCTGGGCGGCATCGCCGATGTTGCCGGCAAGGAAATCCTCGCTCTTGACAGAAGCCACGGCACTGGTGATATCGCCCTTGCGCTGCGTGCCGTAACCGATCACGACAGCGTCGTTGAGCATCAGCAGGTCCTGCTCCAGTGTGACGTCCACATTGGCGCGGGAGTCCACGGCCGCCTCGGCCTCTTTATAGCCGATTGCGGATATGGTCAGGACAGCGTCGGAGGGGACGTTTGTAAGTCTGTAATAACCGTCGGCATCGGTGATGCTGCCGATGCTGGTCCCTTTTACAAAGACTCCCGCACCTATGACAGGTTCGCCAAGGTTATCCTTGACATTACCCGAAACTGCGAGTGTCTTTTGTGCGAACGACTCCACGGAAAAGAGCGCGAGGAGTGCGGTCACCAAGAAGATACTGAATTTTTTAGTTAGCATTGCGGTTAATATATTATTGCGTTAAACGTCGAGTGCTAACAAAATTAAATCTAATATTCGGCAAGAAATATCAAAATTGTACAATAGTATTTAGAAAGAGTCCAAAAGCGCTCCGGCGCTACTCTCGGTGCGTTTTTACCCATTGATTGGGAGTCATTCCGAACTGCGAGGAGAAACTTTTGGAGAAATAGCTGGGCGACGCGAACCCCACCATATAGCAGATTTCACCGATGGAATGCTCCCCCTTGGCAAGCAGCGCGGCGGCCGCGTTAAGCTTGGCGTGGTTGATGAGATTGTTGGGGGTCTCGCCGCAGAGCTCCTTGCACTTTGCAAAGAGGCCGCTGCGCGAGATTGCCATCTCCGCCGCCAGGAACTGCACCGAGAGTTCGGGGTTCGCCAGATTGTCGGCGATTATCTTCTCCAGACGGGGGAGGAAGTCGTCGGCGGGGGTGATGGCGGCCACGCCGGCATCCGAAGCCCCGGCGGAGGCGTCCTTCTCGCTCATCTTAGCCTTCTTCTGCAGCGAAGTCACGATGCCCCGCAACATCTGGTGGTTTTTCTCTATCACGGCAATTTCGCTGCGGATGGCGGCGCTGCCGCGGGGAGACTCCTTCAGGCGCTCCAGCTGCACTCCGATGCCGGTGACGGGGGCCTCGAGACGCTCCGCGATGGTGGCGGAGAGCGCCTGGCGGTCGTCGTCGAGCCGCTTCTCATAAATCTCCCACTCCCGCTTCTCGGTGCGGGCGGTGAGATAGCGCGACAGCACATACAGCAGGGCGCATATCAGCAGAATGTAAATCACAGTGGCCCAGCTGCTGCGCAGCGGATGGGGCTTCACCGTGAAGGAGAGCCCCTCCCCTTCGCTGCTCCAGATGCCGCTGTTGTTGCAGGCTCGCACATACAGCTTGTAGCGCCCTGCGGGGAGGCGGGTGAAGTTGAGCATTCCGCGCCCCTCTATCTCCTTCCACTGGCGGTCCAGCCCCTCCAGACGGTAGGCATAGCGCACCTTCTCCGGCGCCCAGTAGGTGAGGGCGGCAAAGTGTATGGAGATTTCCCTCAGGCGCCAGGGCACCACGATCGGCTCCCCGGGGGCGTGCCCGAGCAGGTTGCGGCTGTCGCCGGCAGAAGAGGCCGTAAAGCGGGTGAACAGCACCTTGGGGGCGAATTCGTTGTGCTTGACGGCAGTCGGCAGGAATGTCAGAAAGCCGTCGGCAGAGCCGATATAGATGACCCCGTCGCGGCACATCAGCCCCGAGGCGGGGAGGAACTGGCTGGAAAAGACGCCGTCGCTGGCCCCGAAATAATTAGAGAGCCCGGCATCTATGTCATATTGGACGAGACTTGTGGCGGAGGACATCCAGATGCTGCGGCCGTCGCAGGCGGCAAAGTGGACGTCGACGTCCCGGAGGAGGTTCCACTGCTGCGTCTCTCCGAATATCGAGAGGCCGTTCTCGGTAGAGACCATAACCCCCAGCGGCGAGTCGGCCACGTGGTTTACCTTGTTGCTGGGCAGGTAGCCCTCCTGCCAGGTGAGATGATCCCAGTCGCGGTCGGCGGTGTAGCGCCAGATGCCGTCGCCGGCAGTGCCGAACCACAGCGCGCCGTCGGCGGCGGTCACGGCCGACACCACCACCGACCCGACCTCGCGCACCAGCGCGAACCGGTCCGCAGCGGCATCGTAGCGGCAGATTGCGGAGGTCGTGCCCGCCCATACAGCCCCCCGGGAATCCTTCGCGAGAGCATACACGCTGGGCAGATTTTCCGAATATGTCCTGAGGGTGCCGTCCGTCAGGTTCAGCCGCAGCAGATGGCCGGCGTAGGTCCCTATCCAGAGGCAGTCTCCCTGCAGCAGCAGGGCGTGGATGTTCTGGGACTCCAGCGCAGAAGCGGCAGAGCACTTTATGCGGGTGGCGGTGTTGCTTGAGGGGTCGTAGCGGAAGAGGCCGCCGTTTTCGGAACCTATGTATATGGTGCCGTCCCCGGCCTGGGCAAAGCAGCTCACCAGATAAGTCTCCCTGCCGGAGGTCATCGCAGAGAGGGAATGCTCTGCGAACTGCCCCACCCCGGGCGAGACATAATCCACTCCGCCGTAGAATGTTCCGACCCAAATGCCCCCTTCGTGGTCTTTTATTATGGGGTAGACGAACTTGTTGGAGAGGGAGGAGGGGTCGCCGCGGTCGTTGGTGTAGAGCTCCCGCTCTCCGGTGAGGGTGTTTATGCGCAGCAGGCCGTCGTCGCTGCCCACAAGAAAGCTCCAGTGAGACTCCTGCAGTATGCTGTGGATGTGGGTGAAGCCCTCGCCGTAGGGGACCTGGCAGGTCACGGTGCCGGTGGCGGGGTCGGCCCGGTAGAGACCGCTGTCCCAGGTGCCGACCCAGATTATGCCGTCGCGGTCCTGTGCGAGGGCGCATACGCGCGCGGGCGTGCAACCTTTATAGGTGAAGCCGGGCTCGGCAAAGGTTCCGGTGGCAAAATTGAACACCAGCACCCCTTCGCGGGCTGTGTGGCAGCACACCCACAGGCGGCCGTCGGCAGATACAAAGAGATTCTCTATGAAAGTGCCGGGGAGATAGTGAGAGAGCCCCTCGCCGTCGTAGCAGTAGAGACCGTCGCTGAATGTCCCCAACCAGATGGAGCCGCGTCCGTCCTGCACTATGGAGGTCACGGTGGTCTCCGGCAGTATGTCCAGCGGGCAAAAATCCCAGCCGTCGTAGCGGTAGGCGCCGTCGTCTGTGCCCACCCACAGATCTCCGTCGGAGGCCTGCATCAGGGCGTTGACATAGCGGCTGCCCCCTTCGCGCAGGTCGTGGCGGATGACCTCCTGGCCGTCGAAGCTGTTGAGCCCCTCGGCGGTGCCTATCCAGATGATGCCGGTGGAGTCCTGCAGCAGCGCGCGCACGGTGTTGGAGGAGAGCCCCTCCTTGGAGGTGTGGTGGCGGAACTTGTAATTCCCCGCCCCATACATAATAATGGGGCAGAGGAGCAGGTATATTAATATCGTCCACCTTTGTTTCATATGTTAAAGTTATAATAAAATCTTTGGACTTTTTTACAATACAATTGGATTTAGTTGCAAATGGTTGCACTATGCATTCTCTAAATTTGTAAGAGCGATAATTATTAAAAACCAGATATCATGACTACCAAAAACAAAATCTTCATCGCCGCCCTTGCCGCGATAATGCTGCAGGGCGCCCCCGCTGACGCTTTGGCGCAGGCAGCCTACCCCATCGACCCGGTCCCCTTCACCAGCGTGAAGGTGGCGGAGGACTCCTTCTGGGGGCAGCGGCTCAAGGCATCGCGCGACGTCACCATCCCGCTGGCATTCTCGAAGTGCGAGAGCGAGGGGCGCTACGACAATTTCGTGAAGGCTGCAAATCAGATGCACTCCGCCGAGAATCTCGGATACGAGGTGGGCGGCTACTCGTTTGACGACACCGACGTGTACAAGACCATCGAGGGTGCCTCCTACGTGCTGCAGACCTACCCCGACAAGAAGCTGATGAAGTATATAGACAGCGTGCTGGTGATTGTGGCCGCGGCCCAGGAGAGCGACGGCTATCTCTACACCGCCCGCACGATGAACCCCGAGCATCCCCACGAATGGGCCGGCGACCGCCGCTGGGTCAAGGACGAGGAGCTGAGCCACGAGCTCTACAACCTCGGCCATATGGTGGAGGGGGCAATCGCCCACTATCAGGCCACCGGCAAGCGCAACTTCCTTGACATAGCCATCCGCTATGCCGACTGCGTGGTGCGCGAGGTGGGCAGCGGCAGCGGCCAGGCGCGCGTGGTGCCGGGCCACCAGATTGCCGAGATGGCTCTGGCCAAGCTGTATGTGGTCACCGGAGAGAAGAAATATCTCGACGAGGCCAAGTTCTTCCTGGACGAGCGTGGCAAGACCGAATATCGCGACGAGTACAACCAGACCCACCTGCCGGTGCTTGAGCAGAGCGAGGCCGTGGGCCACGCCGTGCGCGCCGCCTATATGTATGCCGGGATGGCCGACGTGGCCGCTCTGACCGGCGACAAGGAGTATATCGACGCCATAGACCGCATCTGGGACAACATCGTGTCCAAGAAGCTCTACATCACCGGCGGAATCGGCGCGACCAATAGCGGCGAGGCGTTCGGCGAGAACTACCAGCTGCCCAATATGAGCGCCTACTGCGAGACCTGCGCCGCCATCGGCAACGTGTATGTCAACTACAGGATGTTCCTGCTGCACGGCGACAGCAAATATTACGACGTGCTGGAGCGCACCCTCTACAACGGCCTCATCAGCGGCGTCAGCCTGGAGGGCAACGGCTTCTTCTACCCCAACCCTCTGGAGTCCATCGGCCAGCATCAGCGCCAGGAGTGGTTCGGCTGCGCCTGCTGCCCCTCCAACATCTGCCGCTTCATTCCCAGCGTGCCGGGCTATGTGTATGCGGTGAAAGACGACGCGCTGTATGTGAACCTGTTTATGCCCAATACAATGACCAACAAGGTTTTGGGCAAGAGCGTCACCGTGAGCCAGAAGACCTCGTATCCCTGGAGCGGCGACATCGAAATCAGCATAGACAAGACCTCGCTCAAGAAGGAGATGGCCCTCAAGGTGCGCATCCCCGGCTGGGTAAGGGGTGAAGCCGTTCCCTCCGACCTCTACAGCTATGCCGACGGCAAGCGCCTCGGCTACAGCGTCACAGTGAACGGAGAGGCCGTCAGCGGCGCCCTGGAGCAGGGCTACTGCACCATCCGCCGCACCTGGAAGAAGGGCGACCGCGTCTGCGTGCACTTTGATATGGAACCCCGCGTGGTCAAGGCCAACGGAATGGTCCGCGCCGACCAGGGCCGCGTGTGCATAGAGAAGGGCCCTGTGGTCTATTGCGCAGAGTGGCCCGACAACAAGGGCTTCAGCGTCCGCAGCGTGCTTATGAACCAGAGTCCCAAGTTCACCGTGGCCCACAGCAGCGAGCTCTACGGCATCGACAAGATCACGACCGACGCCCAGACCCTCTCGTTCGACGACAGCGGCCGCCTGGCCACCAGGGATGTCCGCCTCACTCTGATACCTTATTATGCCTGGTGCCACCGGGGCAGCGGCGAGATGACCGTATGGCTCCCTATGGACCTCAAGGCGACCCTCCCCTCCAAGCCCCAGACCCTCGCTTCCAGAAGCAAGCTGGAGGCCTCCTTCCCCACCGTGGCCCTGGGCAGCGTCAACGACCGCCTGGTGCCCGCAATCGGCGATGACACCCCCGCCCCCTACTACCACTGGTGGCCCAAGAACGGCGGCACCGAATGGTTGCAATACACATTCCCCAAAGCCACCGAAATCTCCAGCAGCTCGGTGTTCTGGTTCGACGACCAGCCCTGGGGCGGCTGCAGCGTGCCCAAGGAGTGGCGGATTCTCTACCGCGACAGCAGCGGAGCCTGGCAGCCCGTATCGGGCGCCAAAGCCTACCCCACGGAGCGCTTCATTATGAACACGGTGGAGTTCGACCCCGTCACCACCGACGCGGTGCGGCTGGAGGTGACTCTCCCCGACAATCTTTCTTCCGGACTTTATGAGTGGGAGGTGAAATGAAAAAGATAACTGCGACAGCGGCCGCTCTGGCACTTGCGGCAGGCGCCCTCTGCGCCCAGCCCCGCTACGGATATCTGGTGGTGGACGAGAAGGCCCCGGGCATTGAGATTCAGCCCACGATGTACGGCATCTTCCTGGAAGACATCAACTTTGCCGCCGACGGCGGACTCTATGCCGAGAAGGTGATAAACCGCAGCTTCGAATACGACAACCCGCTGCAGGGCTGGAAGACATTCGGCAAGGTGGAAGTTTGCAGCGAGGGTGGCCCCTTCGAGCGCAACCCCCACTATGTGCGCCTTGCATATCAGGGCCACCCCGCCAATTTCTGCGGACTGGAAAACAGCGGCTGGTTCGGCATCGGCCTGGAGCAGGGGGCGCAGTACCGCCTCAGCTTCTGGGCCCGCACCGCCGGCAAAGCCAAGAGGGCCGGCATCGGAGTGATGCTGTGCGACGTCACCGGCAACTATGAGAACCAGATTCTGGCGATGGAGCAGATAGAGGTGAAGGGGGGCAAATGGAGCCGCTACGAGGTGACCCTCGTCCCCTCCAAGACCCTGCAGAAGGGCTCGCTGCGCATCCTGCTGATGGACGAGGACCCCGAGGCCGCCGCCGACCTGGAGCACATATCGCTCTTCCCGGCCGAGACCTTCCGCGGCGACGAGAACGGTCTGCGCAAAGACCTGGCGCAGGCGCTGGCCGACCTGCACCCCGGCATTCTCCGCTTCCCGGGCGGCTGCATAGTGGAGGGGACCACCCTCGACAACCGCTACCAGTGGAAGAACACCGTCGGGCCGGTGGAGAACCGCCCCATAAACCTCAACCGCTGGAGCTGCTCCGCATTCGAGCGGATGTTCCCCGACTATTATCAGAGCGGCGGGCTGGGCTTCTACGAATACTTCCGCCTGGCGGAGGAGATCGGCGCCGAACCGGTCCCCATCATCAGCTGCGGAATGGCCTGCCAGTTCCAGAACGACCCCGCGTGGGATGTCAACTGCCATATGGAGGATCTTGACAGCTACATCCAGGACGCCCTGGACCTGATTGAATTCGCCAACGGCAGCCCCAAGAGCAAATGGGGCAAGGTGCGCGCCCAGATGGGTCACAGCGAGCCGTTCAATATGAAATACATCGGCATCGGCAACGAGCAGTGGGGCGAGGATTTCAAGGCCCGCTTCGAGCCGTTCGTGAAGGCGGTGCGCGAGAAGCACCCCGAAATCAAGATTATCGGCACCTCCGGCCCCTATCTCGGGGGCGAGTGGTTCGACGACCTCTGGAAGGAGATGCGCCGCCTCGACGTGGACCTCGTGGACGAGCATTATTACAGCTGGGAGGGGTTCTACGAGCGCAATGCCGACCGCTACGACAGCTACCCCCGCACCGGCCCCAAGGTCTTCGCGGGCGAATATGCCTGCCACGGCAGCGACGGCAAGAAGTTCAACCACTTCAACGCCGCCCTGCTGGAGGCTTCGTTCATGACGGGCCTGGAGCGCAACGCAGATGTGGTGTATATGTCCAGCTACGCCCCCACCTTTGCCCACGTGGAGGGGTGGCAGTGGCGTCCCGACCTCATCTGGTTTGACAACCTGCGGGTTATGAAGAGCTGCAGCTGGTATGTCCAGAGCCTCT
>CAZIUO010000056.1:0-11119 GCA_964542575.1 uncultured Muribaculaceae bacterium | reverse complement strand
TGGTTTGACAACCTGCGGGTTATGAAGAGCTGCAGCTGGTATGTCCAGAGCCTCTATGCAAACAACCGCGGCAGCCGCGTCATCCCCATCACGGCCGACGGCAAGCCGGTGGTCAACATCAACGGGCTCAACGCCACCGCCGCAATCGACGATGCCACGGGAGACATAATAATCAAGATAGCCAACCTCAACCAATATTCGCAGACAGTGTCGTTTGAGCTGCCCGGCGGCCTCAAGGGGGCCTGCAAGACCACTCTGCACAGCGACAACGCCGTGGACGAGAACACCCTTGACGAGCCGGAGCGCATTGTGCCGCAGACCTCGGAGGTGGACCTCACCCCCGTGAGCGACCCCGCCAACGACTGGCTGATGGGGGTGCGGAACCTCGACGGCGGCCGCATCGAACTGCGAGAGAACTTCCCTGCCCGCACATTTGCGGTATATAGATTCCATACCAAGTAATCTGAAATGAAAAAAACAAGAACCCTGCTCCTCTTCGCGGCGCTTCTGGCCGGTCTTGCGGCCTGCCACGACGACAACATAATCCCCACCCCGGGCCCCGACGACCCGGACAGCGGCAAGGGGGAGCCCACATCATACTATGCCTACGCCCTGGCGCAGATAGACATCACCACCGACGGCGGCGTGGCGGTGGACTCCAAAGAGAGCGAAGATTACCGCCCCTGCACCGTCAAGATAGACGGCAACGATTTCTTCAGCGACCTGGAGGCGCGGGGCAAGATCCGCGGCCGCGGCAACTCCACCTGGGACTGGTATCCCAAAAAACCCTACCGCATCAAGCTGGACGAGTCGCAGCCCGTGCTGGGGATGAAAAAGAACCGCGACTGGGTGCTGCTGGCCGACTACCGCGACGTGACGCATATGATGAACAACGTCGGGTTCACGCTCGCCCACGAGCTGGGCATTCCCAGCACCAACCATTCGCGCTACGCCACAGTGACCCTCAACGGGGAGTATCTGGGGCTCTATATGGTCACCGAGCAGGTAGAAGAGGGGGGCCACCGCGTGAAACTCGACAGCAACGAGGGGCTGCTGCTGGCCCTGGACATCAACGACGGCCCCGGCGACGAGCCCTACGCCACAAACAACTTCTGGTCGGAAGGGTTCGGGATGGCAGTGGCGGTGAAATATCCCGACGACGCCACCGAAGAGCAGCGCGACCGCGCCAAGGCGGAGTTCGCCGCCCTGGAAGAGGCCATCGACAACCTCGACTGGGAGAAAATCCAGTCGCTGCTGGATGTGGAGTCGATGATAAACTACATTCTGGTGCAGGAAATCATCTGCAACGTGGAGCTGGACAACAACCCCAGCCTGCGCAGCGGCTACATCCACCGCTACGACGACAGCTCCAAGTGGGTGATGGGCCCCGTGTGGGACTGCGACGGCGGCTTTGACTACAACTGGGGCGATATGTACGACTCCTGGGGGATGGGGCACACTTTCTTTGAGAGTTACCGCGACCTGATTTTCGGCAGCGACCCCTTCAACCACCGCGGGGCCTACGGCAGCACCGCATCGGACTTTTTCTGCCGGCTGTTCGGCATCCCCGAATTCGTGGAGATGCTGCAGCAGAAGTGGGACTCGATAATAGACACCCTGCCCGACACTCTGGAAGAGCATCTCGCCTCTACCGAAGAGGTCATAGGGGATGCGGCGCAGGATGATATGGATCTGTGGGGCATCACCAACTACACCCACACGCGCGAATTTCTGAACCTGATAAACTGGCTCTCCCAGCGCTTCAGCTATCTTGACCAGGTGGTCAGGAATTACCCCACGGAGCGGGGCACAGTGCCCGACAAGCCCTACAGCGGGGAGGTCACCATAAAGACCACGATAGAGAAGAGCGTGGAGTTTGCGCAGGACGGCCACTACACCGGCGTCACCGTGCCTCTGACCGACAGCGAGAAGGAGCAGATTGCCCAGGCGCTGGGCCTGGGCAGCTTCGAAGAGATTGCGATGCTCTATTTTGAGGAGGAGCTCTCCTTCCAGGGCATCGAGCCCGACGGCAGCCTCAACCCCAACAACACCGCCAACGCCCCGGGCCACTGGTTCGACAACAGCGGCCGCATCGTGTCGCACAACAGCAACAGCTATGTATTCTCCGAATTCGACCTCTGGGAATGCGCCTTCAAGGTGGGCAAGCACCCCACAATAGCCACCCCCGGCGAATACGGCACCGCCCAGGCGTTTGTCTACGGGGCCAATGCCGCCGCCGTCAAATTCCACATCACGATAACCGAATAACCTGAACTTATATGAAAAACAACCGGATCCTTTCCCTATTGCTCGCCCTGCTCGTGTGCCTGCCCGCCGTGGCGGCCGAGCGCCCCGAGCGCCTCACGGACTCCCTCTACCGCAGCCTGGCCCCCACCCCGCCGATGGGCTGGAACAGCTGGAACAGGTTCGGCTGCAATGTCAGCGAACAGATGATACGCGAAATGGCCGACGCAATGGTCTCCTCCGGGATGGCCGCTGCGGGCTACGAGTACATCGTGATTGACGACTGCTGGCAGGTAGAGCGCGACGCCGACGGCAACATCGTGCCCGACCCCGAGCGCTTCCCCTCCGGGATGAAGGCCCTTGCCGACTATGTCCACTCCAAGGGGCTCAAGTTCGGCATATACTCCTGCGCAGGCTCCCTTACCTGCCAGGGCCGCCCCGGCAGCAAGGGTCACCAGTTCCAGGACGCCCTGCAGTATGCCCGCTGGGGCGTGGACTATCTCAAGTATGACTGGTGCTACAACGACGGCCAGAACCCCGTGGCAGCCTACAAGACAATGTCCGAGGCCATCAAGGCCAGCGGCCGCCCCATAGTGCTCTCAATCTGCGAATGGGGTGAGGGCAAGCCCTGGGAGTGGGGCGAGGGCATCGGTCACTTGTGGCGCGTGACCCCCGACATCCGCGCCGTGTACAACGCCACCTTTGACTGGGGCGGAGTGGGCGTGCTGCAGTGCATCGACGCCGCGGCCGACCTCTACCCCTACGCCGGCCCGGGCCACTGGAACGACGCCGAGATGCTGGAGGTGGGCAACGGAGAACTGACCCGCGACGAGAGCATCACCCACTTCTCGATGTGGTGTATGCTGGCCGCCCCCCTTATGAGCGGCAACGACCTGCGCGAAATGAGCCGCGAGACTCTGGAGATTCTCACCAACAGGGAGGTCATCGCCGTGAACCAGGACTCCCTGGGGCGGCAGGCCATCCGCTTTATGGATATGGGGGAGCGGGAAATTTGGGCCAAGCCCCTCGCGGGGGGAGAAATCGCCATCTGCTTTATGAACCGCGCCGACACCCCCTGGAAGCTGGACTACAACTGGCGCGACCAGACAATGTATTTCGCCACCGAGGTCAACCTGCACAAGAATGAGTACAGCATCCGCGACCTCTGGCAGCACAAGGACATCGGCACCACCAAGGGGCGTCTCAAGAGCGAAATTCCCGCCCACGGCGTGCTTATGGTGAAACTCTCAAAAACCGAATAGGCCATGAAAAAATTCTTCCGCACAGCAATATTCCTGATGGGAGCCCTTGCAGCCGCCTCCTGCGGCCGCAGCGGCGCCATCACCGGCGTGGAAAAGATTGAAGTCACCACTCCGGAAGGGACCGCCCCCCG
This sequence comes from uncultured Muribaculaceae bacterium, assembly GCA_964542575.1. Lineage (GTDB taxonomy): Bacteria > Bacteroidota > Bacteroidia > Bacteroidales > UBA932 > Equibacterium. The sequence goes on along the minus strand of CAZIUO010000056.1, from coordinate 7,482 downwards.
CCTCCCCTCCCTCGTGGAGGTCAAATGCGGCGGCAAGAGCGAGATCCGCCGCGTCAAATGGACCAACTCCCTGCGCGAGACAGAGGAGAGTGAGGCCGCCCTGCCCATCGGCAGCGTCTACACGGTGCAGGGCTACATCATTGGCGACAACACCACCGATGCCGGCTACCCCGTGGAGGCCACGGTGACTGTCGGCGGCGCCCCCTGGAGCGTGCCGGCCCGCACCCCCGCCGTGGCGCCCCTGCCGCTGGGCGACGTGCACCTCACCGGAGACAACCGCCTCACCGGCAACCGCGACCTGGACATCGCCAACCTGCTGAGCCTGGACATAACGCAGCAGCTGTACAACTACCGCGACACCTACGGCCTGCCCACCGACGGGTACACAGTGTCGGACGGCTGGGACTCCCCCACCACCAAGCTGAAGGGGCACGGCAGCGGCCACTATATGTCGGCGCTGGCATTCGCATTCGCCTCGACTGACGACCCCGCCCTGAAAGAGCAGTTGCGGGAGCGGATGGCCCGGATGGTCGGCGAGCTGCGCGCCTGCCAGGAGCGCACCTTCGTGTGGGACAGCGCCCTGGGCCGCTACCGCGAGGCCCGCGACCTGGCCCCGGAGGCGGAGCTGCGCGATATGGACGGCTCCTGGGCCTCATTCGACCGCTACAAGAAGCGCTATGCGGAGTACGGCTACGGCTACATCAACGCCATCCCCGCCCAGCACTGCGCCCTGATAGAGAAATATACCCCCTACAACAACGAATTCGGCGTCTGGGCCCCCTACTACAGCATCCACAAGCAGCTGGCCGGCCTGCTGGACATAGCCGAGAACATCGACGACAGCGAAATCGCCGCCAAGGCGCTGCAAATCGCAAAGGATATGGGCCTCTGGGTCTGGAACCGCCTGCACTACCGCACTTTTGTAAATGAGGAGGGCACCGGGGCGGAGCGCCGCGCCGCATTCGGCAACCGCTACGAGATGTGGAATATGTACATCGCGGGCGAGGTGGGCGGAATGCAGGAGGTCCTCTCCCGCCTGAGCCTCAAGAGCGATGACCCGCAGGAGAGCGCAAAGCTGCTGGAGGCGGCCGGATATTTCGACGCCCCGGCATTCTACGACCCGCTCGCGCGCAACATAGACGACATCCGCACCCGCCACGCCAACCAGCACATTCCTATGATTGTGGGGGCGCTCAAACTCTACGGCGCGGGGGGCGACGAGCGATATTACAACATCGCCAGCAACTTCTGGGAGATGATCCAGGGGCGGTATGCATACGCAATGGGGGGCGTGGGCAACGGAGAGATGTTCCGCCAGCCCTACTCGCAGATGATGAGTATGAACACCAGCGTGATGAGCGACCCCGAGGGCAACCTCTACCCCAACCCCGACATCAACGAGACCTGCTGCGCCTACAACCTGGCCAAGCTGACCAAGGACCTGAACTGCTACAACCCTCTTGACGCCCGCTATATGGACTATTACGAGCGGGTGCTCTACAATCAGATTGTGGGCAGCGTGCACCCCTCACAGTATGGAGTATGCTATCAGTATGCGGTGGGAATGAACGCCATAAAGCCCTTCGGCAGCCCCACTCCCCAGGAGACCTGCTGCGGCGGCACCGGCGCCGAGAACCACGTCAAATATCAGGAGGCGGCCTACTTTGCAGGGGGCGACTCGCTGTTCGTGGCCCTCTACCTCCCCACCGAGGTCGACTGGCGCGCCAAAGGGGTCAGATTCCGCCAGGAGTGCAAGTGGCCCGCAGAGAGCAGCGTCATCACCATAGATGAGGGGGGCGACTTCGCCCTCTTCCTCAGAGTCCCCTACTGGGCCACCGAGGGCTTCAGCGCCAAGCTTAACGGCCGCGAAATGGCCTCCGGCGCCCGTCCGCAGTCGTATGTGGAGATTCCCGCGCGCAAATGGGAGGCCGGCGACAAAATAGAAATTTCTATGCCCTTTGCCGCCCATCTGGACTTCGGTCCCGACAAGATGGACCTGGCGGCCACCGGCGTCAACCAGTCGGGCACCCACTTTGACCCGATGTGGGAGGGTGTGATAATGTACGGCCCGCTGGTGATGGCGACCCCCGACATAACGGTGTGGGAGCAGGCGCAGTTTGACCTGAGTCCCGACCTCAGGGAGATAACCCTGCACGGCGCCACCGCCGACGGCGGCACCTGCGGCAACCTCTACAGCCTGACCCTGGGCGACAAGACTTTCTGGCCCGACTACAGCATCACCGACCACGCCACCCACTACCTGCGGCTCAACGTGCTTTCAGGCAAGAAAAAGGCGGGGGGCGACGCCGGCCGCATCTATCTGGAGCAGGCGCTGCAGATTGCCCGCACCCGCACGGAAAACAGCGGCGAATGGGCCCCCCACGGATATGCCCGGATGGAAGAGCGGCTCGCCGCTGCAGAATCGGTGGCTGCCGACAGCAATGCCTCCTCGGAGGCGATAACCAAGGCCGCTTCCGACCTCAACGCCGCCATCAACTCAATGCGCCCCGCCACCCTGGCCGAGACCGAGGACCTCGAGCCGCTGCTCAAGACTCTCTCCGCCGCCAAGCAGATTGCCGACAAGAGCCCCGGCCTGCGCGACGCCATCGACTTTGCCGATATGGTGGTGCAGTATGTCAACGACGGTTCCGGCACAAAAGATTTAATCGAAAAAGCGCAGGAAATGCTGGAAAATTCAGCTAACTTTAAAAGACAATAACCTAACAATCAAACGGTATGAACAACGCAATACTCAACTTCCCCTGCCCGGCAAACGAACCGGTGAAATCTTATCTCGAAGGCTCCCCCGAGCGCATCGCACTGGACAAAGAACTTGAGCGCCAGTGGAACACCGTGGTGGACATCCCCGTCATAATCGGCGGCAAGGAAATCCGCACCGGCAATGTCGGCAAGGTAGTCTGCCCCCACGACCACGGCCACACCCTGGCCACCTTCCACAAGGTCGGCGAGAAGGAGGTGGAGATGGCCATCGAGGCTGCAATGGAGGCCCACAAGGTGTGGTCCGCCACCCCCTGGAGCACCCGCGCCGCAATTGTGATGAAGATGGCGGAGCTGCTCGCCACCAAATACCGTCCGATAATGAATGCGGCCTGCATGCTGGGCCAGAGCAAGAACATCTATCAGGCAGAAATCGACAGCGCCTGCGAGACCATCGACTTTTTCCGCTACAATGTGCACTACGCCTCCAAGCTCTATGCGATGCAGCCCAAGAACGGCGCCGGCTGCATAGACCAGACCGAATTCCGCCCGCTGGAGGGCTTTGTGCTGGCGGTGACCCCGTTCAACTTCACCTCCATCGCCTCCAACCTGTGTATGACTCCCGTGCTGATGGGCAACGTGGCCCTCTGGAAGCCCTCCACCACCGCCACCCTGAGCAACTATTATCTGATGCAGCTCTACAAGGAGGCGGGCCTGCCCGACGGCGTCATCAACTTCCTGCCCGGCAGCGGCGCCCTCATAGGCAAGGTCGCCACCTCTTCCAGATGGTTCGCCGGCATCCATTTCACCGGCAGCACCGGCACCTTCAATAGCCTCTGGCAGCAGTCCGCCGCAAATCTGGACAAATATGTGGGCTATCCGCGCCTGGTGGGCGAGACGGGCGGCAAGGACTTCATCTTCGTGCATCCCTCCACCAGGGACATCAGGGCCGTGGCCACCGCAGCCTACTGCGGCGCATTCGAATATCAGGGGCAGAAGTGCTCCGCCGCATCGCGTATGTACATCCCCAAGAGCCTCTGGCCCGCCGTGCTTGACATTATGAAGGAGTTTGCCGCAGAGGTCAAGATGGGCGACGTGCGCGACCACTCCAACTACATCAACGCCGTCATCGACGAGACCTCCTGGGACAAGTGCGACTCCTACATTTCCTACGCCGAGCAGTCGCCCGACGCCAAAATCGTGCTGGGCGGCCACCGCGACAAGAGCGTGGGCTACTTTGTGGAGCCCACGGTGATAGAGACCTGCGACCCTCATTTCAAGAGTATGGAAGAGGAGATTTTCGGCCCCGTGCTCACTGTGTACCCCTACGACGATGACAAGGTTTGCGAGACGGTGCGCCTCTGCGACGAGACATCGCCCTACGGCCTCACCGGCGCCGTGTTCGGCAGCGACCGCCTGGCGGTGGAGAAGATTTGCGGCGAGCTGCGCTATGCCGCCGGCAACTTCTACATCAACGACAAGCCCACCGGGGCGGTGGTCGGCCTGCAGCCCTTCGGCGGAGCCCGCGCATCGGGCACCGACGACAAGGCTGGCGGCGAGTTCAACCTCATCCGCTGGGTGCTGCCCCGCGTGATCAAGGAGACTCTGGTATCCCCCACCGACTATCGTTACTCCTATATGAAGTAGCATGAAGCAGGTGTTTCTGGCATTTGCAGCCGCCGTCATTCTGGCGGCGGGCTGCTGCCGCACCTCCGCTCCCTCGGAAAAGGAGGTCGGCTTTGAAGAGGCGCTCGGCATCCCCGAGTGCGTGATAGGCGCCGTGCCCGACTCGCTTGGCCTGGATTCCTGGTACAGCAAGTATGTGGATGTGAACGGCATTCCCCTCTGCGCATCGTGGCGCTGCCCCGACAGTGCTATGGTGGCGGCCCACAACACTCTGTGGGCAATGACTTCTATGCTTTCCGACGAGATTATGGACGCAATGCGCCGCGTCGGGACCCGCGTGACCATAATGGGGCGCTACGAGGGGACCACCGACGTGCCCGAGCACCGCTTCCTCTCGCAGGACACCACCCTCAACTGGGACCTGCGCGCCCGCGGCCTGGGCGGGGATATGACCCTGCCGCTCACCAGCTGCGCGGAGGAGAACGTCCTGGCCTATCAGATAGACAAATACCACGCGGAGGACATCCTCATCCACGAATTCGCCCACACCATACACCTGGTGGGGATAATGCAGTGCGAGCCCGACATCGACGACCGGCTGCAGGCGCTGCTTGACAATGCCGTGGAGAAGGACCTCTGGTACAACACCTACCGCCTGACCGACGTGGCCGAATATTTTGCCGAGGGGGTCCAGGACTGGTTCAACGTGAACGCGGAGATGGATCATCCCGACGGCAAGCACAACTACGTGAACACCCGCGAAGAGCTGCAGGAGCGCGACCCCGGGCTCTACGAGCTGCTCTCGCAGTATTTCCCCGCCACCGACCTCCAGATTTCCCGACACAAGAAAATCAATCTCTGCACAAAAGAGAACAGCCGAGTCAAATAGAATATGTTTCCCAGCAGCACCTACATCGCCCGCCGCGCCGCCCTCAAGAAGGCGCTGGGCAGCGGCATAGTGCTCCTGCCGGGCAACGGCGAGTCGCCGGCCAATTATGCCGACAACTGCTACCGCTTCCGCCAGGACAGCACATTTCTCTACTATTTCGGCCTCGACTATGCGGGGCTCTCCGCCGTAATCGACATTGACCGCGACCGCGAGATAATCTACGGCAACGAGCTCTCGATAGACGACATTGTGTGGACCGGACCGATGCCCACTCTGGCAGAGAACGCCCGGCGCGCCGGCGTCGGCATCATCCAAGCCCCCTCCGCCCTGGAGGACTGCCTGGCAAGGGCCGCCGCTCAGGGGCGCAAGATCCGCTATCTGCCCCCCTACAGGGCGGAGCACACGCTGCTGCTGGCCTCCCTGCTGGGCAAGGAGCCCTCTGCGGTGGCCGCCGGCGCCGACCTGGAGCTGATACTTGCGGTGGCCGATATGCGCAGCCACAAGAGCGCAGAGGAGCTCGAGGCCATCGAGACGGCGGTGGACATCTCCACCGAGATGCATCTGGAGGCCTACCGCACGGTGCGCCCCGGAGTGCACGAGGCCGAGGTGGCCGCAGCGGTGCGGCGCGTCGCCTCCTGCAGGGAGGGGACCGACCTCGCCTTCCCCACCATCGCCACGGTGGCGGGAGAAGTGCTGCACAACCACGGATTCGTGCACACGCTGCAGGCAGGGCAGATCTTCCTGCTGGACGCCGGCGCAGAAGAGGGTCACCACTATGCGGGCGACCTCTCCTCCTCGATGCCGGTGTCGGAGAAGTTCGATGTCCGCCAGGAGCTCATCTACAGCATCCACCTGCGCAGCTTTGAGGCGGCGGTGGAGCAGTTGCGCCCCGGCAACCCCTACCGCAACGTGCATCTGGCCGCCGCAAGCGCCATTGCCGAGGGTATGATAGACCTCGGGCTGATGAAGGGCGATCCGCGCGAAATAGCCGAGAGCGGCGCCTACGCGCTGGTGTTCCCCTGCGGCACCGGGCATATGATGGGGCTGGACGTGCACGATATGGAGAATCTGGGCGAGCAGTATGTCGGCTACGCCCCGGGCGAGAAAAAGAGCACGCAGTTCGGCTTCAAGTCGCTGCGCCTGGCCCGTCCGCTGGAGAGCGGCTATGTGTTCACGGTGGAGCCGGGCATCTACTTCATTCCCGAGCTGATAGACCGCTGGAGGGCCGAGGGGCGCTTTGAGCAGTTCATCAATTACGGCAAGTTCGACGCCTGGCGCGATTTCGGCGGGCTGCGCAACGAGCTGGACTATCTCATCACCGACACCGGGGCGCGCCGCCTGGGCCGCCTGCGCAAGCCAATGACCCTCGAGGAGGTCTACGCAGCGAAAGAGGGCCGGTTCTGATTCTGTCAGCGGGCCGCCCGTCAGACTTCCGCGCAGGGACGGCACGCCGCAGCGACATCTGCGCGGAGCATCCATCAAGCCATGAACTTCTGCATTACACATCCCGAGAACGACGGGGGTATGAACTCCCGCATCAAACGGCTGCGCGAGGAGAGCCTCAACACTCCCGTGACCATCAGCATAGAGCGCGCCCTGATCGAGACCCGCTTCTACAAAGAGAATTACGGCAAATATTCCATCCCGGTGCTCCGGGCCCGCAACTTCTATGAAATCTGCGCCAAAAAGAGCATCTACATCGGGCCGGACGAGCTGATTGTGGGCGAGCGCGGCCCCGTGCCCAAGGCGGTACCCACCTTCCCCGAGCTGACCTGCCACAGCGCGGAGGACCTGCGGGTGCTGGACACCCGCGAGCTGCAGAGCTACCGCATCAGCGCAGAAGACATCGCCACTTACGAGCGGGAGGTCATCCCCTACTGGAGCGGCAAGACGCAGCGCGAGCGCATCTTCGGCCACGTGTCTAAGGAGTGGGAAGAGGCCTACCGCGCCGGAGTCTTCACCGAGTTTATGGAGCAGCGGGCGGCGGGCCACACAGCGATGGACGGCAAGATGTACCGCGAGGGGCTGCTGCAGACCAAGGAGCGCATCCGCAAGGCTCTGGAGCAGCTGGACTTCATTTACGACCCCGAGGCCACCGACAAGCAGCAGGAGCTGGAGGCGATGGACATCTCCTGCGACGCCGCCATTCTGCTCGCGGAGCGCCACGCCGCCCTGGCGGAGGAGATGGCTTCTGCAGAGCAGGACCCCGCGCGCCGCGCAGAGCTGCTCAGGATTGCCGAGGTGTGCCA
>CAZIUO010000055.1:0-11483 GCA_964542575.1 uncultured Muribaculaceae bacterium | reverse complement strand
ACTCTAAACTTTCTTATTGAAATAACGCCGGCGCTCGGTGGAAGTCTTCATCATCTCCTTCATCGTGGCCGTATCCCCCTCCGCAATCGCCCTCTTGAGCCGGTCAAACGCCTTCTCGAACAACTGCATCTGCGCCAGCAACTGATCCCGGTTCATCAAGAACAACTCGCTCCACATATTCTCGTTGATATTGGCGATTCGCGTCAAATCCCTGAACGAATCCCCCGTATAATCCACCAGATGAGTCGAATCCTTGCTGCACATCAGACACACCGCAATGCAATGCGTCAACTGCGAGAGAAACGCAATCATCTCATCGTGCTCCTCCGGGCTCAGAGTAGAAATGCGGCCGAAGCCCAGCTCCTGGCCCAGACTGCACGCATATTCGATTGCGGCCGGCGTATTGCGCGTCGTGGGGGTCACAATGTAATTGGCCCCGTCAAACACATCCGGATTGCGGTTGTCAATGCCCGAGAGCTCCCGCCCCGCCATAGGGTGGGCGGCGATGAACTCCACATCGGGCCGCAGCATCTCCTGCACCCGGTACACCACCGACCCCTTGACGCCGGTGACATCGGTAATCAGCGTGCCGCCCGCCAGGCAGTCCTGATGCTGCTCTATCCACTCGATAAAGAGGTTGGGGTAGAGGGCGAACACCACCACATTGTATTTCTCCACAAACTCGCGGCTCACCTCTGTCGTCCCCTCGTCTATTATGCCGTCGCGCAGCGCCGTCTCGATGGTCGACTTGCGGGCCGAGAGGCCGCCGACCCGGTAGCCCTTGCCGTGCAGGCGCTCTGCATACGAGGCGCCTATCATACCCAGGCCCACAATAAGTATCTTGTCGTTCTTATTCATATCTAATGCTGATGCCTAATTTGCCTATTTCGCTGAAAAATGAGGGATAACTCTTCTCTACCGCCTCGCAGCCCTCGATGCTCCCCCCGCAGAGGCTGCAGACGGCGGCGAGCGACATCGCTATGCGATGGTCGTTGTGGCTGGAGAAAGACTTCGGCCCCGCAAGGCTCGCTGCGGGGAAAACCTCCACCTCGTCGCCGCCGGAGACCACCCGCGCCCCGATTTTCTCAAGCTCGCAGGCGATGTCGCCTATGCGGTCGCTCTCCTTGATGCGCAGCCGGCCGGCGTTCACAAACCGGGCGCCGTGCTTCAGCGCCGCCAGGGTAAAGAGCACCGGACCGAGGTCGATGCAGTCGGCCAGGTCTATGGTGCAACGGCCGCCGCAAAGGGCTGCGAAATGCTCCCGGTAAACCCTGTCCCCCTGCAGCGAGCCGGGGTTGAGGCCGGTGACGGTGACATCGCCCCCCAGGCAGTTGTAAATCTCCAGAAAGGCGGCGTTGGACCAGTCCCCCTCCACAGTGCAATCGGGCAGGCTGTAGCGCTGGCCGCCGGGGATGAAGACTTCATCCCCCTCCAGGCGGACCTCCACCCCCGCGCGGTGCAGAACATCGGCGGTGATGGCAATGTAGCCGCGGCTGCCGACCGGCGGCAGAATCGTGATGCGGCTCTCCCCCTGCAGCAGCGGCAGGGCAAACATCAGCCCCGTGATGTACTGGCTGCTGAGGCTGCCGTCAATCGTATATTCTCCGCTGCGCAATTGCCCGCTCACCTGCAGGGAACCCTTCCCCTTGGTGCAGCTGATGCCCTGCGCGGCAAAAATCTTTTCGTACTCCCCGATGCCGCGGCTGAAGAGCTTCTCGGTGCCGGTAAATCGGCCGCCCCCCTGCAGCGCCAGGGCAATCGGAATCATAAATCGCAGCGTGGAGCCGCTCTCGTTGCAGGGGAGAACCCCGCCGGCGACCCCGCCTGCAGTCACGCTTGCGCAGTCCCCCTCCACGGCCGCCAGCCCCCCGAGGGCGCGGATGCAGCCGAGAGTGGCCTCAATGTCGCGCGAGAGGGCGACTCCGCCGACGCGCGCCCCGCCGCTCAGAAACGCCGCAATCAGCAGCCTGTGGGCGTAACTCTTTGAGGGGGGCGCCGCAACGGTGCCGGCGGCGCGGCTTCTGTCTATGATGCAGACGCTCATTTCTGAAGCAGGATGTCGATTGCCTCCAGATACCCGTCGGTGCCGTGGCCTATGACGGAGGCCTTGCAGGCGGGGCGTATGTAGCTCGTCTGGCGGAACTGCTCCCGCTGCTCCAGGCGGCTGATGTGCACCTCTATGCAGGGAATCATCACGCTCTTGAGGGCGTCCAGCAGCGCTATGCTGGTGTGGGTGTAGGCGCCGGGGTTGAACACAATCCCGTCCACGGCATCGAAGTAGGCCTGCTGGATGCGGTCTACCAGCGCCCCCTCGTGGTTGGACTGATAGAACTCCACCTGAACGTCGCGCTCCGCGGCGTAGGCAGAAATCTTGTCCAGCAGTGCGGCGTAGGTCTCGCTGCCGTAGATGCCGGGCTCGCGTATGCCCAGCATATTGATGTTAGGACCGTTGAGTATCAGTATTTTCATTGCCTCTAATGAATATCGAGTTGGAAAATGCCCCCTTGAGGGCGTCGCAGATTACTATCGATGTGAGCGCGGTTGCAACCGGGCAGATGCGGCGGATAATGGCCGGGTCGTGGCGTCCGGTGACCTTGATTGTGGCCTCCTCGCCGGTGGTCAGGTCCACCGTCTGCTGCTCCAGGGAGATGGAGGGGGTGGGCTTCACGGCGCAGTTGAACACCACCGGCATCCCGTTGGAATAGCCGCCGTTGATGCCGCCGTTGTTGTTGGTGACGGTGGCGATGCGGCCGCCGCGGCTGCAGAATGCGTCGTTGAGGCTGCTGCCGGTGCCGCCGCCGAATCCGAATCCGAGGCCGAACTCGACCCCCTTGACACCGCCGATGGAGAACATCGCATTGGCCAGCATCCCCTCAAGGCTGCCGAACCAGGGCTCGCCGACCCCCACAGGGAGGCCTGCGACGGCGGTCTGGATGGTGCCGCCCACCGAGTCGCCCTTCATACGGACGGCGTCGATCGCGGCGGTCATCTGCGCTTCCGCATCGCTGATGAGGGGGAAACGCCTGCCGCCCGCCACGGCTATCTGCTCTTTAATTGCATCGGGGTCCGCTGCGGCAAAAGGGGTGTCGCTGACCCCGGCGCAGGAGAGTATGTGGGTGCCTACCGCAACGCCGATGCCCTCCAGCATCTTCTGGCAGATGGCGCCCAGCGCCACAATGGGGGCGGTGAGCCGGCCGGAGAAGTGTCCGCCGCCCCGCCAGTCCTCATAGCCCCGGTGCACAATGTGGCTCACATAGTCGGCGTGCGAGGGGCGCGCCAGAAGGTGGTTGGCGGCATAGTCGCCGCTGCGCACATTGGCGTTCTCGATGAGTATGCAGAGGGGTTCCCCGGTGGTGAAGCCGCCGAACTCCCCGCTGATTATCTTGAAGTTGTCCGCCTCCACGCGGGCGGTCTCGTTGGCCCCGGAGGGACGGCGGCGCGCCAGGCATTCCGCAATATGGCCGCGGTCCACCGCAATTCCGGCGGGCATCCCGTCCAGCACGGCCCCGATGGCCTCGCCGTGGCTCTCCCCGAACAGGGTCAGAGTGATATATTCTCCTATCGAATTTCTCATAACTGCAGGGCGTCTATGTCTATTTTTTGAAAGCTGAAGCTGCCGATTTCATCTACCCGGACCACCGTGAGCTCCTTTCCGGAGGCCTTCTTGTCGTGGGCGATGAGGCTGCGCAGAGTCTCTGCGGGGATGTCGTGCGTAGTGGGCAGGCCGTATTTCTCAAGCACGGCGGCTATGCGACGCCTTACCTCAGGGCTGCAGAAGCAGAGCATTCCCAGCCCAACGGCCTCGCCGTGGAGATATTCTCCGCCCCCCGCCGCCTCTATGGCGTGTCCCACGCTGTGCCCGAAGTTGAGCACGCGGCGCAGACCCCCCTCTTTGGGGTCCGCCTGCACCACGGCCGACTTCACAAGCAGGCTGCGGCGGATGATTTCCGAGAGGTCGTCGTGCAGGCATACAGAATTCTCTATAAGGGAGAAGAGCTGCGCGTCGCTGGTGGCCCCCATCTTGATGGCCTCCACCAGGCCGTTGTGCAGCTGGCGCTCAGGCAGGCTGAACAGCGTGTCGGGGTCGATGAGCACCCTGCGGGGCATATGGAACGCCCCCACTATGTTCTTGACTCCGCCGAAGTCGACGGCCGTCTTGCCCCCGACCGAGGAGTCCACCTGCGAGAGGAGGGTGGTGGGGATGTTGTAGAAGCGGATGCCGCGCATAAAGGTGGCCGCCGCAAATCCGGCAAGGTCGCCCACGACTCCGCCGCCCACCGCCACCACGGCGTCGGTGCGGGTGAATCCGTGCTCCAGCAGGGAATGCATCACTTCTGCGTATGTCTCCAGGCTCTTGTGGCGCTCGCCGCAGGGGAATGTGTGCACGGCGCAGAGGCTGCAGCGCCCCTCGAGCGAGGCGGCAACCTTGCGGATGTGCTCCTCGGGGACCCCGGTGTCGGAGACCAGGAGCACCTTGCCCCCGTCTATCCCCAGCTTCTCGCCTGCGCGGGCTATCGCGCCCCGCTCTATGACGATGTCGGGCAGTCCGTCAAATACGATGTCGCTCTGGCACTCCTTGGAAATGTCGATTACGCTCTGCAGAAACTTGCGGTAGTGCCCCTCGAGGCTCTTGTCGCCAAGCTGAGAAGCGCGGCGGCCAATCATCTCCCTCTCGCGTGCGAGGTCCTCCACGGGGCGCCCCGCCTGCTTCTTCTTGAGGCCGATCTGTCTTGCGGCCTCCATTCGCCTCTCAAAGAGCTCCGCCATCTGCGAGTCAATTGCATCTATTGCGCGGCGCTCGTCGTCAGTGTTGAATTCTGCCATACTAAATAGTGTTCTGCACGCAAATATAGGGGGATTTTTTGATTGTTTTTGATAACTTTGCCGATTATGGCAAAATCTGATAAAAGCAATATTTCCCGCAACCTGCTGCAGTCGCTGCGCGACAAGTTCAGGGAATCTCTCACTTCGGTGCTGCCGGTGACCCTGCTGGTATTCGCACTTTCTCTGACCCCCTGGGTCGACCTCTCGGCCAAAGAGCTGACCGTGTTCGCAATCGGCGCGGTGCTGCTGGTCATCGGCATCGGACTCTTCAACCTCGGCGCCGACCTGGCGATGACCCCTATGGGGCAGCAGATAGGCTCCGGCCTCACCAAAAGCAAGAAAACGGCCCTGCTGCTCACCGTGAGCTTTGTGATGGGCCTCTTCATAACCATTGCCGAGCCTGACCTCGCCGTGCTGGCCACCCAGGTCGGGGCGGTGATAGACGGCACCACGCTGATAGTGGTCATCGGGCTGGGCGTCGGGCTCATACTTATGATAGGTGTGCTCAAGATACTCTGCCACGCCGATCTGGCCGGCCTTCTGATGTACTTCTATATGATGCTCTTCTGCCTGGCGGCGCTGCTGATTTCCAGCGGAAGAGGGGCGTTCCTCCCCCTGTCGTTCGACTCGGGCGGCGTCACCACCGGCCCCATCACCGTCCCCTTCATAATGGCGCTGGGCGTCGGCATAGCGATGACTGTGGGCGGCCGCGGCGCCAATGAAAACAGCTTCGGCCTCATCGCCCTCTGCTCGGTGGGCCCCATCTCGGCCGTGCTGCTGCTCTCCCTCACCGCCTCCGGCACCCTGACCTTCGATTTGCCCGACTACACGATGGACGGGGTCCTGGGGCAGGGCATCGGCAACATCCTCTCCAAAATGTCGGTAGAGGTGGGCAAGAGCCTGCTGCTGATGATGGCCTTCTTCTTTGTGCTGCAGTTCACGGTGCTCCATCTGCCCAAGACCAAGATCATCCAGATACTGTTTGGCCTGCTCTACACTTTCGCCGGGCTGGTGATATTCCTCTCGGCGGTGAACACCGCCTTCCTGCCCGTCGGCTTCAAGCTGGGCACCCAGCTGGCCGCCTGCCATCCCGCGGTGCTCATCGGGTTCGCCTTCGTGCTGGGTATGGTGGTGGTGCTGGCCGAGCCTGCGGTGCACGTGCTCAACAGCCAGGTGCAGGAGATCACCGGCGGCGAGGTCTCCAAAAGGCAGATGCTCATAGCCCTCTCGGTGGGCGTCGGAGTCTCCATCGGACTCAGCGTGGTGCGCATCTACTACGGATTCTCGCTGCTCTACTATCTGATTCCCGGCTACCTGATCTCCCTGGGGCTGTCGTTCTTCGTCCCCAGGCTCTACACCGCCATAGCGTTTGACTCGGGTGGCGTGGCCAGCGGCCCGCTGACATCCAGCTTCATTCTGCCCCTTGCCATAGGCGCCTGCGTCACTCTGCAGGGTGTGCCCGCCGTGCTGGACTACGCCTTCGGAGTGGTGGCGATGGTGGCAATGACCCCTCTGATAACAATTCAGTCGCTCGGCTTCAAGTCGGTGCTGGCGGTGCGTATGCGCGACAATGCCGCAATGCGCCGCATCCTGGCCTCTTCCGACGACCAGATAATATATTTTGAGTAGTATGGAAAGCAACAACAATATAGCCCCGATGAAGCTGGAAGTGCTGATGGCGGTCGTAAACAATGAGAAGGCCGCCTACTATTCCAGCATCATAGGGTCGCATCAGGCCAATCTGCAGCTGGCGATACCCGCAAAGGGCACCGCGCCGCTCATTCTGGACTTCCTGGGCCTGACCGACCGTCCCAAGACCCTTATAGTGAGCGTGGTGCGCAGCGACCAGGCCGACGAGCTCATCGAGAGGCTCGAAGAGCTCTTCTCCAAAGGCAAGACCTACGGCGGCCTCGCCTTCACAGTGCCGATGACCAGCGTGATAGGCACCCTGGCCTACGGCTTTTTGAGCAATGACACAAGAACAGTTAAACAAGACCGATAAAAGAGCAATACCGATATGGACAATAAACACGAACTTGTAGTCTGCATAGTGAATGCCGGCTATTCGCAGACAGTGATAGACGCCGCCCGTGCGGCGGGGGCCAAAGGAGGCACCATACTGCGCGCCCGCGGCTCAGCCAACCCCGAGTCGGAGGAGTTCTTCAACATCAAGATACATCCCGAAAAGGAGATGGTGATGATTGTGGTGCCCAAGGAGATCAAGGACGACGTGATAAAGGCGGTCTACAAAGACGCCGGACTCAAGGAGGAGGCGAGCGGAATCGCATTCTCACTCCCCGTGACCCGCACCACCACAGTCAAAGAGTAGCCGCTTCTGATGAAGGAGAAGGATATTCTTCTGTCCAACATCAGACAGGGGCTTCCGCTCTCTCTGCCGCAGCGCGTGCGCCTGACCCTGGTGCTGAGCGCTCCTGCGATAATGGCGCAGCTGGCCTCCGTGATGCTGCAGTTCATAGACGCCTCTATGGTGGGCAGTCTGGGGGCGGGGCCGTCGGCCTCCATCGGGCTGGTCTCCACCACGACCTGGCTTGTCGGAGGCTTCTGTATGGCGGTGGGGCAGGGATTCTCGGTGCAGGTGGCCCACAAGGTGGGCGGCGGCGACCTCGATGCGGCCCGCAGCGTGATGCGCCAGGGTCTGGTGGTGTCGCTGATATTCGCCGCTCTGCTGGGGCTTCTGGCAGGGGCCGTGGCCTCTCCGCTCCCCCGCTGGCTGGGCGGCAGCGAGGAGATAATCTCCGACGCCACATCCTACTTTGCAATCTACGCCCTGTTTTTGCCGATGCTGCAGCTGGGCTTTTTCTGCACCACAATGCTGCAGTGCAGCGGCGAGATGCACATCCCCTCGCTGATGAACATTCTGATGTGCGTGCTGGATGTAATCTTCAACTTTCTGCTGATATTCCCCACCCGGGAGGTGACTCTCCTGGGGGCGTCCTTCACTATGCCCGGCGCCGGGCTGGGGGTCAAGGGGGCGGCGCTGGGCACCGGCATCTCCGAGTGCATCACCGCCCTGCTGCTGCTCTACTTTCTGCTGGTCAAGGACCGCCAGCTCTCGATTGCGGGGCGCGGCGGCAGCTTCCGCCCCGAGCGGGACTGCCTGCGACGCGCGTGGGGCATCTCCTGGCCCCTCTGGCTGCAGAACATAGTGATGAAGGGGGCCTATGTGGCCAGCACCCTGATTGTGGCGCCGCTGGGGGCCGTGGCCATCGCCGCCAACTCCTTTGCCATAATCGCGGAGAGCTTCTGCTATATGCCCGGCTACGGTATGGGCAACGCCTCCACCACGCTGGTGGGGCAGAGCCTCGGCGCCTCCCGCAAAGAGCTGGCCCGCAGCTTCTCCTGGATAACCTTGAGCCTAGGAGTGGCTACTATGGCCGCTCTTGCGGTAGTTATGTATATATTTGCCGTCCCCATAATGTCGCTGCTCAGCGTGGATGCCGATGTGGTGGCCCTCGGGGCGCGCTGCCTGCGCCTGGAAGCCTTTGCCGAGGCGGGCTACGCCATATCGATAGTGGCCTTCAGCACCTGCGTGGGCGCAGGCGATACCAAAATCCCCACGCTGCTCAACCTGATAAGCGTGTGGGCGGTGCGCATCCCGCTGGCGCTGCTGCTCACCCCCAAGTATGGCCTTATGGGATACTGGATAGCGATGTGCGTGGAGCTCAACGTGCGCGGCGCGCTGTTCTTCTGGCGCATCAGCGGCAAAAAATGGATGAAACAATTCGCATAGGATATGAATATAGTTAAAGATATGAATCTGGGCGGAGAACGCCCCCTGTTCGGGATCTGCGACACCCGGCTGGAAAACATCACAATCACCGACGGCGAGTCGGCAATCAAGCAGTGCCGCAATCTGGAGCTGGAACATTGCAAGTTCTACGGCAAATACCCCCTCTGGCACGTGGACGGCTGCAAGGTGTCCGACTGCTATTTTGCCCCCGAGTCGCGCTCTGCAATCTGGTATACCAACGATCTGGAGATGCGCCGCTGCACAATCGACGGCCCCAAGTTCTTCCGCGAGATGCGCGGCGTATATCTGGAGGATGTGCTGATAACCGACGCCGACGAGACATTCTGGAAGGTGGACGGCCTCAAGCTGCACAATGTGGAGCTGCGCGGCGGCACCTATCCCTTTATGTTCTGCAACAACATCAAGGTGGACGGCCTCAAGAGCGACTCCAAGTATGTGTTCCAGTATTGCCGCAATGTGGAGGTGCACAATGCGCACATCACCACCAAGGATTCTTTCTGGGAGTGCGAAAATGTCACTATATTTGATTCTGTTCTCGACGGGGAGTACCTGGCCTGGCACTCGAAGAACGTGCGGCTGGTCCGCTGCCATTTGAGCGGCGAGCAGCTGCTCTGCTATGCCGACGGCCTGGTGCTGGAAGAGTGCACCTTCGATGCCGCCTGCGACCGCGTGTTCGAGTATTCAAGCGTGGAGGCCGACATAATCGGGCATATAGAGAACATTAAGAATCCGACCACCGGACACATCAGCGCCGACAGCATCGGCAGCGTCACCATCGACGAGTTTGTCCGCCAGCCGGCAGATTGCAAGATAACAACCAATAAATAGAGTTCAAATGAGCTTTTCTTCAGATTTCGAGTCCCTCACAGAGCGTCGCGGCAGCGGCTGTTGCAAGTGGGACTCCGCCCTGCCTTCAGGGGCAGACCTCACCCCCGCACAGCGGGAAAACGTAATACCGCTCTGGATTGCCGATATGGACTTCCCTGCAGCCCCCTGCATCCGCCGCGCCATAGAGAAGCGTGCGGCTCACGGCATCTTCGGCTATGTCAAAGTGCAGGATTCGTATTATGACTCGGTCATCAACTGGTTCCGCAGCCGCCACGGCCTCAGCTTCGAGCGGGAGTGGATGATTTACACCACCGGCGTGGTGCCCGCCATCTCGGCGGCAGTCAAGGCGCTGGCCCGCCCCGGCAGCGGGGTGATAATCCAGCCGCCGGTCTACAACTGCTTCTACTCTTCTGTGCGCAACGCCGGATTGCAGGTGGCAGAGTCGCCGCTGCTGCGCCACGAACTGCCCGACGGCCGCTACACCTTCTCGATGGATTTCGAGGACCTGGAGGCCAAGTGCGCCGACCCGGCCAACACCATTCTGCTGCTCTGCAACCCTCACAACCCCGCCGGGCGCCTCTGGAGCGCCGACGAGCTGCGCAGGGCGGGGGAGATAGCCTTCCGCCACGGGGTCATCGTCATCAGCGACGAGATTCACTGCGAGATTGTCCCCTCGGGCAGCGCCTACACCCCGTTCGCCTCGCTGGGAGAGCAGTTTATGCGGGGCAGCGTGACTCTTATGTCCCCCTCCAAGAGCTTCAACTTCGCCGGCCTCAAGATATCCAACATAGTGTGCTGGAATCCTGACTGGCGCCGCGCGATAGACAAGATGATCAATATCTACGAAATCTGCGACGTGAACCCCTTCGGCCCCGTTGCGGTGGAGGCCGCCTACAGCGACGAGGGCGCCGCCTGGCTGCGCGAGATGAACGATGTGGTCACCTGCAACTACAACATCCTGCTCGAGGAGTGCTCTGCGCTGCAGGGCTTCCCCGTGAGCCTGCTGGAGGCGACCTATCTCCCGATGATAGACATCAGTTGCCTGGGCATCACTTCCGACGAGGTTGAGGTGGAGCTGCTGCGCGGCGAGCAGGTGTGGGTCAATGCCGGCACAATGTATGGCCGCGACGGCTACATCCGCATCAATCTGGCCTGCCAGCCCTCCCTTTTCCGCGAGGGGGCGCGCCGCATAGCCGCCGGTCTCAAACGTCTGCAAAACCGGTAGTGAATATGAAGAGGATTATGTTTGCGGCCGCCCTGCTTTTTGCTTCCGCGGCCGCCTTCTGCCAGAATCTCGATGATATCTGGAATTATCCCAAGCTGCTTGAGAAGGATGAGGCTCCCAACAGCCTGCTGATTCTCCCTCCTGCGCCGACCCCCGCCGACGCCGTGTTCTCTTACGATATGGCGCAGTATTACTGGGGCAAGACCGTCCGCAGCAGCGAGCGCGGCCGTCAGGCGGCCGAGGACGCCATTCTGGACATCGACCACGTGCTGGCCAATTTCTCTCCCTGTATGGGGATTACTCTCAGTCGGGAAAACACACCTGTTATCACCGATTTGCTGGCGGGTATACTGGTCACCGACGGCCTCGCGACGGGCGATGCCAAGAATCATTACAACCGGATGCGCCCCTTTGTGCTTTTTGAGGAGCAGTCGCTCACTCCCGATGACGAGGGCTATCTGCGCGGCAACGGCTCGTACCCCTCCGGCCACACCTGCTTCGGCTGGGCGGCGGCGCTGGTGCTGGCGGAAATCAATCCCGCGCGCCAGAACGAGATTCTGCGCTACGGCTATGAGTTCGGGCAGAGCCGCGTCATCTGCGGGGTCCACTTCCAGAGCGATGTGGATGCCGGCCGGGTGATGGGGGCCGCCCTTGTGGCCCGCCTCCACGCCGACAAGGACTTTATGAAGAAGCTGGAGAAGGCCAAGAAGGAGTTCTCCCGCGTGTCCAAGTGAGTTTAGAGTGTAGAGTGTAGAGTTTAGAGGAGTGGAGAGTGGGGAGTGGAGAGTGGAGAGTTGCGAGGGGCGGCGGGATGCGAATCCTTGCGGCCCCTCT
>CAZIUO010000054.1:0-11638 GCA_964542575.1 uncultured Muribaculaceae bacterium | reverse complement strand
GCACCACTTTAAAACCCGCCTCTTTCAGGCGGGTTTTTTAGTTTAGAGTTTAGAGTGTAGAGTTTAGAGGAGTGTAGAGTTGGAAGTGGAGAGATTGCAAGAGATATTGGCGCATCAGAGGCTTCGTATGAAGGGGCTTGGCTGGTAGAAAAAATACCAGCTACGCCCCTTCATACATTCGCAAATTCTGATGCGCAAGCGAATAATGTTTCAGCGCATCAGATGCAAAAAAGGCGTATCCGCGGTGGATACGCCTTTTTTGTGAGCCTTTCACGGGACTCGAACCCGCGACCTGCTCATTACGAATGAGCTGCTCTACCAACTGAGCTAAAAAGGCCTTAGAGGGTGCAAAAGTAGTGCTATTTTATGTATTTGTCAATAGCTTCTGCAATACCTTCGCCACGCAGATCTCTCTCCAGAATCACGCCGTCGGGACCGATCAGCAGAATCTGAGGGATGCCCTGGATGCCGTAAGCATCGGTAGGAGTCTTGTCGGTGGTGAAAATCACGGGATATGCGATGCCCAGCTGAGCGACGGCTGCCTTTGCGGCATCCTCCTTGTCCCAGACATTGATGCCCAGAACCTGCACGCCCTTGGCTGCATAATCCTTGTCGATCGCAACCAGATAGGGGATTTCCCTGCGGCAGGGACCGCACCAGGATGCCCAGAAATCAACCAGCACATACTTGCCATTGCCGGCAAATGCGCCCAGCGAGAGGCTCTCGCCGGTGGCCAGGTCGGTGCCTGTTATATCCTTGAAGGGCTTGCCTGCGGCAGTGGCCTCGACATTCTTCAGAGCTTCGCGGGTCTTGGCCACGCTCTCGTCATTCACGATGAAATCGGCAGCGCCCTCGAGCCACTCGTCAAGCTCTGCCTCGCTCTCCAACATATAGGAGATGCTGCTGAAGATGTAACGCCCCACGGCATTGGTCTTGTTGGCGTTCCAGAGCTCCTTGATGCCCTCCTTCAGCTCCTCTTCATCCTCGAACTCGCTCTGCTCGAAGGCCATAACCTCCTTGAGGTTCTCGGTGAGGGGACCTGCAGTCACGCAGTTGAGGCTGTCGAGGTCGATGGTGACATTGCCCGCCTCGGGCACGAACAGCGCGGCGCGCGGTCCGGGCACGGAAAGGGTGGCGGCCAGAATGGTGCTGGGGTCAGCCTCGCCGCTGAATGTGAACGCGCCGTCCACGATCATCACGGTGTCAACCTTGCCGGAGAAGAGGTCCTGCACCAGCACTGTGGCGTCCTTGAGCTCTTCAGTGGGGGTGACGGTACCTTTCACCTTATAGGTGTTGCCGCTGCAGGCTGCTGCGAGCGCTGCCACGGCCAGAATTGTCATAATTTTTTTCATAATATTTTTTGTTGATGGTTACCAAGCCAGAGCGCTGGCGCCCAGGATAGCGGCGTCGGACTCTTTGAGCGCGGAGGGGATGATCTGGACCTTGTCTCTCCACATAGGGAGCAGATTGGCCTCCATCGCCTCTTTTGTGGGTTTGAAGATGAAATCGCCGGAGCGTGCCAGGCCGCCGAACATCACAATGGCCTCGGGGGCGCTGAATGCCACGAAGTCGGCAAACTGGCGGCCCAGGATTGTGCCCGTGAACTGGAACACGTCAAGTGCCAGCTGGTCGCCCTGCACAGCCGCGTCGTACACATCCTTGGAGGTTATCTCGTCCAGGTTGGCCAGGAGGCTGTCGTTGTATTTGCCGCTGTCGAGCCATTCGCGGGCAGAACGTGCCACGCCGGTGGCGGAAGCGTAGGTCTCCAGGCAGCCGCTCTTGCCGCAGCCGCAGATGCGGCCGTTGTGGCGCACCGCGCAGGTGTGGCCCAGCTCGCCGGCAAAGCCGTCGTGGCCATACACCACCTCGCCGTTGATCACGATGCCGCTGCCCACTCCGGTGCCCAGGGTTATCATTATGAAGTTCTTCATACCGCGGGCGTTGCCGTAGGTCATCTCGCCCATCGCGGCCGCATTGGCGTCGTTGGTGATGGTGACGGGCAGGTTCAGCTTTTTGCTGATGTAATCCCTCAGGGGGACGCTGCCCTTCCTGGCCCAGGTCAAGTTGGGTGCGAAGGCGATGACGCCGGTATAATAGTTGGCGTTGGGGGCGCCTATGCCCACGCCGCGGATCTGGTCCATTCCGATGACCGTGGCAAGGTCAGTGATGGCCTTGCACACGGAATCCATGAATTTCTCGCTCTCTTCGGGACCGTATTTGGAGGTGATGACGGTCTGCGCCACAATCTCGCCGCGGCGGTCCACGATGCCTATCTTGGTGGTTGTGCCGCCGATGTCGACGCCCACAACATAGTTTGTCTCTTTCATATCAGTAATGAATTAGTCTACAGGGATGTCCTTGTTAACATTTACGCAGCCCTTGACGCTGTAGTAGAGCAGGTAGAGCAGCATTGCGATCACCAGATAGTAGCTGTTCATATAGCCGGCTGTCTTGGCGATGAAGTTCTGGATGAAGGGCATAATGCCGCCGCCCACAACCAGCATCATAAAGATGCCCGAAGCAGACTCGGTGTATTTGCCCAGACCCTCAACCGCGAGGCTGAAGATTGCACCCCACATAACCGATGTGCAGAGACCGCAGAGCACCAGCAGCAGGCAGCTCAGAGGCACCTGGAACATTGCGAAGCCGTCGGCAACGCTGTAGCCGGGCATACTTACGGTGACTGTCTTGGGGGTGAGGATGGCTGCCAGAACCAGCACGATGGCCACGGAGCAAACCGCAGTCATCTGCGCCTTGGGAGATACCTTGCCCGAGATGAGGGTGCTGGAGAAGCGGCCCACCATCATAAGCAGCCAGTAGACTGCGGCGATTGCACCGCCGATGGCGGCGCCGTTGACTGTGATGCCCGCGCCTTTCTCAGTTGCGTCGGCGAGGAAGAATGTGATCTGCGAAGGGATGCCGATCTCGATGCCGACATAGAAGAAGATGGCCACTGCGCCCAGCACAAAGTGGCGGAAATTCCAAGCGCTGTGCTCGTATTTCACGTTGCTGCCGGTCTTGGCAGGCTCGGGGATTGTCAGGAAGGAGATTATGATGAATGCGACTCCGAACACTGCCATCGCAATGAAGAGCAGGGGAGTGACATCCTTCATAGAGGTGCTTGCGGTGACTGTGCCCACCAGCGCGCCCGCCAGCATAGGGGTGAGGGTTCCGGTGAGGGAGTTGAGGGTGCCGCCGATCTGGATGTACTGGTTGCCCTTGTTGCCGCCGCCGCCCAGAATCTTGAGCATAGGGTTTACGACGGTGTTGAGCATGCAGACGCAGAAGCCGCATACGAATGCGCCGAGCAGGTAAACATAGATGGCGCTGCCTCCCAGGAAGGGACGGCTGGAGAGCCACTGGATGCAGATGCCCACAAAGCCTGTTGCCAGGGCGATGAGGGTGGTCTTCTTGTAGCCCACGCTCATAAGCATCTTGCCGGCGGGGATACCCATAAACAGGTATGCCGCAAAGTTCATAAGGTTGCCGGCCATCTTGGACCATTCATACTGGTTGCCCCAGATTACGCCGAAAGGTGCGGCCATATTGGTCACGAACGAGATCATCGCAAAGATGAAGCACATCGTGATGATGGCCACCATGTTGGTTTTCTTTTCTGTCATATTTGAGTGTTTTGATTAATATTGTTTTGGTCTATTTCAAAAAATGGATGGTGAGGCCGCTGCGCAGCTTGGGCTCGAACCACGTGGTCTTGGGAGGCATTATGTTGCCGGTGTCGGCAATGTTTATCAGCTGGTCCATTGAGACGGGGTAGAGGGCGAACGCAACCGCCATCTCGCCCGAATCGACCCGGCGGCTAAGCTCGCCGAGGCCGCGGATGCCGCCCACGAAGTCGATGCGCTTGTCGGTGCGCAGGTCCTTGATGCCGAGAATCTTGTCCAGCACGAGGTTGGAGAGGACGGTGACGTCCAGCACCCCGATGGGGTCGCTGTCGTTGTAGGTGCCCTCCTTTGCGGTGAGGCTGTACCACTCGCCGCTCAGGTACATAGAGAAATTGTGCAGGCCGCAGGGGGAGTAGATCTGCGTCCCCTTCTTCTCCACGGTGAAGTCCTTCCCGAGCGCGGCAATCAGCCCGGCGGGGGTGAGACCGCCCAGGTCCTTGACCACGCGGTTGTAGTCCATTATGCGCAGCTCGCTCTTGGGGAAGGCCACGGCCATGAAGTAGTTGTACTCCTCGTCGCCGCGGTGGTTGGGGTTGTTCTCGCGCTTCTCCACGCCTATGCGCACGCTGGCCGCGGTGCGGTGGTGGCCGTCGGCAATGTACATCGCGTCGATTTTTTCAAACTCGGCGGTGATTGCGTCGATGGTGGCGCGGTCGCTGATGACCCAGAAGCGGTGGCCGATGCCGTCCTCCGCCACAAAGTCGTATTCAGGCTCGCCCTTGGCGGTGTCGGCTATTATTTTGCCCAGCAGGGCGTCGTCGCGGAAGGCCAGGAACACCGGCTCCACATTGGCGTTCTGGTCGCGGAAGTGGCGCATGCGGTCGTCCTCCTTGTCCTTGCGGGTAAGCTCGTGCTTCTTGATGGCGCCGCTGAGGTAGTCGTCGACATTCGCGCAGATGACCAGGCCGTACTGGGTGCGGCCGTTCATCGTCTGGGCATATACATAATAATTCTCTTCGGAATCCTGGACCAGCCAGCCGCGCTGCTGCCACAGGCCGAGATTCTCCACAGCCTTGGCATATACGCGGGGTTCGCTCTCCCCGGCAATGGGGTCAAAGTCGATTTCGGGCTTGATGATGTGCAGGAGCGACTTCTCGCCCGCTTCCTGCTTCGCCTCTGCCGACGAGAGTACATCGTAGGGGCGAGATGCAACTTCGGCCGCATATTTTCTAGGCGGCCGAAGTGCAGCAAAAGGTTTGACCTTTACCATATGTGATTTAGAATTTGTTCAGTTGGAATTTGGTGCAGCCGTCCTTGAAGAAGGCGCAGATCTGCCTTGCGGCAGCCAGACCGGCGTTGAGGTTGGCCTCTGCGGTCTGCGCACCCATCTTCTTGGGGGTGGCGAACACCCTCTCGCCAAACTGCTCCTTGAGGGAGGCGTAGTTGGAAGGGGCGATGTCGGTGACATACTTCAGGTCGGGACGCTCCCTGAGGGCCTTCTCCAGCCCTGCCTCGTCTATGACCTCCTTGCGGGCGGTGTTGATGAGAAGCGCCCCCTTGGGCATCTTGCTCATCAGGTCATAGCCGATGGAGCCGATGGTCTCGGGGGTTGCGGGGATGTGCACCGACACGAAGTTGCAGCTGCTGTAGAGCTCCTCCACGCTGGATGCGGGGGTTGCGCCGCTCTCGGCAATCTTCTCTGCGGGGATGAAGGGGTCCACGGCCATCACGCTCATTCCCAGAGCCTCGGCCTTCTTGCCCACCAGGCGCCCTACGTTGCCGTAGGCCTGGATGCCGATCTTCTTGCCCATGATTTCACTGCCCGTGGCGGGGGTGAACTGATTGCGGCACATATAAATCATCATAGCTATGGCAAGCTCGGCCACAGCGTTGGAGTTCTGGCCGGGGGTGTTCATCGCCACGATTTTGCGTGCGGAGAGGGCCTCCAGGTCAAGGTTGTCGTAACCCGCGCCGGCGCGGATCACAATCTTGAGATTCTTTGCCGACTCCACCACTTCTGCAGTGACCTTGTCGCTGCGCACGATAAGGGCGTCGGCGTCGGCCACCGCTGCGAGCAGCTCCTCTTTTGCCGTGTATTTTTCAAGAAGGGCCAGAGTGTGTCCGGCGCCCTCCACGATATCCTTGATGCCTGCCACGGCCGCAGCCGCAAAAGGCTTTTCTGTTGCTACAAGTACTTTCATTGCTCTCTATTTGTGAAGTTTTTCAAATTCCTGCATGCAGGCAACCAGCGCTTCCACAGCCTCCACAGGGCAGGCGTTGTAGATCGATGCGCGGAAGCCGCCCACCGAACGGTGACCCTTGATGCCCACCATGCCGCGCTCTTTGGCAAAGTTGAGGAACTCGTCCTGCAGAGCCTCGTTGCCCTCGCTCATCACGAAGCAGACGTTCATTATGGAGCGGTCCTCCTTTGCTGCGGTGCCCACGAACAGGGAGTTGCGGTCGATCTCGTCGTAGAGCATCTGCGCCTTCTGCACGTTGATCTTGTTGATGGCCTCCACGCCGCCGATGCTCTTGAGCCACTTGAGGGTCTCGTTCATCACGAAGATGGAGAATACGGGCGGGGTGTTGAACATTGATTCGCCGTCGATGTGGGTCTGGTAGTTGAGCATCGTGGGGATGTAGTGGCTCACCTTGCCCAGGGCGTCCTTACGCACGATCACGAAGGTGACGCCGGCGGGGCCGACGTTCTTCTGCGCGCCGCCGTAGATGAGGGCATACTTGGAGACGTCCACGGGACGGCTCATTATGTCGGACGACATATCGGCGATCAGGGGTACGGGGCTGTCGATGTCCTTGCGGATCTCGGTGCCGTAGATTGTATTGTTGGTGGTGATGTGGAAGTAGTCCGCATCAGCGGGGATTGTGAAATCCTTGGGGATATAGCTGTATGTCTTGTCGGCAGAAGAGGCCACTACGACCGCTTCTCCAAGACCCTTGGCCTCTTTGCAGGCCTTCTTGGCCCAGACGCCCGTCTCCAGATAAGCCGCCTTCTTCTCGAGGAAGTTCATCGGGACGCAGAGGAACTGTGTGGATGCACCGCCGCCCAGGAACAGAACTTCGTGGGTGTCGGGGATGTGCAGCAACTCCTTCCAGAGAGATCGGCACTCGTCCATTACGGCAGACCACTCCTTGGAGCGGTGGGAGACTTCGATCACCGACATTCCGGTGTTCTTGAAATCTTTGAGAGCGTCGATTGCAGATTCGATGGCAACCTTGGGAAGTACGCAAGGGCCGGCGTTGAAGTTGTATGCTTTTTTCATTTGAATGGTGTTTGATGTTCCTATATTAATGCCTCAAAGGTATAAATTCTTCGGTTGTTTTTTCGCAATAGTGGCACAATAGTTTCACTTTTTCGCACTCTTTGATGGTTTTGAAGCGGGTCGTGATATTCTGGTGGTTGGTCACGCACATCGGGTTGGAACACTTGGCGATGCCCACCACCGTGTCGGGAATCTCGATCTTTTTCTTCTCCACCACGGTGTAGTCGCGGATGATGTTCACTGTGGCGTCCCGGGCCGCCAGGGCTATGCGCCCCAGCTCTTCGTCAGAGAAAAAACGGTCGGAGATCTTGATTATCCCCTTGCGCCCCAGAGACTTGCTCTCCAGGTTGATGCCGATGGTCACGGGGTTGGAAGATTGGGTGAGGTCCAGAATGTCTATGATCTGGAATATGTTCTGCGCCGGGATGTGGTCCAGCACTGTGCCGTCCTTGATGGCGCTCACTTTGAGCTGTGTGTTGTTTTCTGACATAACCTGAATCCTTTATTTGTAACCCAGCAGATAGGCGATGATGGCCATCCGGACATACATTCCGTTCTCTGCCTGCTTATAGAAATATGCGTAGGGGGTGTCGTCCACATCCTCCGCGATTTCGCCCACGCGGGGCAGGGGGTGCAGAATCTTCATATTGCTGCGCACTCCACCCAGCATCGAGCGCTCCAGCCGGTAGACATCCTTCACCTTCTCGTATTCCATAGGGTCGGAGAAGCGCTCCTGCTGCACGCGGGTCATATAGAGGATGTCGCAGTCGTCCAGATGCTCCTTGAGCGAGGCGGTCTCGGTGTAGGGGATGCCGCGGCGCTCAAGGAACTCCTTGTATTCGACGGGCATCTTGAGCTCGTCGGGGGCGGTGAATATGAACTTGGGGTCGAAGAGGGAGAGGGCCTGCAGCAGCGAGTGCACCGTGCGGCCGTATTTGAGGTCGCCCACCATATTGATGGTGACATCGTTGAGCCTCCCCTGGGTCTCCAGAATCGTGTAGAGGTCCAGCAGCGTCTGGCTGGGGTGCTGGTTGGCGCCGTCGCCGGCGTTCACCACCGGTATGTCGCACACCTCGCTGGCATAGCGGGCGGCTCCCTCCAGCGGATGGCGCATCACAATGATGTCTACATAGTTGGAGACCATCTTGATGGTGTCCTTGAGGGTCTCGCCCTTGCTGATGCTGGTGTTGGCCACGTCGCTGAAGCCGATGACGCGGGCGCCGAGGCGGTTGGCGGCCGTCTCAAAGCTGAGGCGGGTGCGGGTCGACGGTTCAAAGAACAGGCAGGCGACCACCTTGCCCTCCAGCAGCTTCTGGCTGCCGCGCTCTTCCATCTCGCGGGCGATGGAGAGTATGTGCAGAATCTCCTCTTTGGAGAAATCGCGGATTGATATCAGACTTTTCGGCATATACAGATTTTTTGCATTGATTCCAGAAATTGCCCTGTGCGGGAGAGGGGGACGCAGGTCTGCAGGGTGCACTGCGAGCCCCACTGCGGGTTGAGCGGCGCCAGGCGCTGCTCTTTGAGATACTTCATCACGGCGTTCATCTGAGAGTAGTCGAAGCTTATCTCATAACGCTCGGTGGCGGTCTTCTCCACTATGGCGGCGTTTGCGATGGCGTCGGCGGCGGCCGAGCGGTAGGCCACGATAAGCCCCGATGTCCCCAGCAGAATCCCGCCGAAGTAGCGGACCACCACAATCAGCATATCGCTCAGCCCGCTCGAGAGCATCTGCCCCAGGATGGGGCGGCCTGCGGTGCCGGAGGGTTCGCCGTCGTCGTTGGCGCGCCACTGCTCTCCGCCCGCCCCGATGCGCCACGCATAGCAGTGGTGCCGGGCGTCGAAGTACTCCTTTTTTATGTTTGCGATTATTTCCCGGGCCCGGGATTCGCTCTCCACCGGAAAAGCGAAAGAGATGAACTTGCTCCCCTTGTCTTTATAGAGACCTTTGGAGGGGGAGCTTATGCTTTTGTAGCAATCTGTGGCCAAGTGTTGCCCGGGGTTCATTCTGAATTGCGAATGTAAGCCATTTTTTGTACTTTTGCAAGGTTATAAAAGAACACGGAATTCACATGATTTATAAGATAAAGGCCACCATCCCTATCAGCAAGATATTTATGCGCGAGGTGGCAGTCTCCTCCGATATGAACCTTTTCAGGTTCAACCGCTATTTTCTCACCGAACTCGGATTTTCCTGCGACCAGATGGTGATTTACAAGGCATACGACGCCAAAGGCGCCCTCAAGGCGCAGTACGGCCTCTTTGACCTGGGCAGCGGCACCATAGACAAAATCACCTTCAAGGATGTCTTCGACGCCGAGTATGCCAGCATCGAGCTGGTGTACGACCTCAAGACCAAGAGGGTCATAATCCTCTCCCTGGAGGGCGAAATCCCCGAGAACCCCCGTCTGGACTACCCCGCAATAATCGGCGAGAAGGGGCACAACCCCTCTCAGTTCGCCGACAAGTACGAGGACTACCTCTACGAGAAGCCCCTCAAGCCCGCCTCGAGCGCCTCTGCAGAAGATGAAGATGCAGACGATGACGACGACCTCGACGACGAGGATGAGGAGAGCGACGACGAGGACGGCGCCGAGGTCTACGACGGCGGCCTTGAAGACGACACTCTTGAGTAAGAAACTGCTGATCATACTGGGCCCGACCGCGGTCGGCAAGAGCGACTTTGCCATTGAAAAGGCAAAAGAGACAGGTTCGCCCATAATCAACTGCGACTCCCGCCAGATTTACCGGGAGATGGACATCGGAGTGGCCCGCCCGAGCCGCGAACAGCTCTCGGCGGTGCGACACTATTTCATCGCCACTCATTCGGTCACCGAGCACTACACCGCCGGCAAGTTCGAGCTGGAGGCTTTGGACTTGCTGCAGGAACTCTTCAAAACCCGCGACACCCTGGTGATGGCGGGAGGCTCCGGATTCTACATCGACGCCTTGTGTTGCGGGCTGGACGATTTCCCGCCCGCCGACCTGCAGCTGCGCGCCAGCCTCGACGCCCGCCTCGGGAGCGAGGGGATCGGGGCGCTGCAGAGCCAGCTGCTGGAGCTGGACCCCGAGAGCTACCGCTCCATAGACCTGAACAACCGGCAGCGGGTGGTGCGGGCCCTGGAGGTGACGCTGCAGACCGGCCGCCCCTTCTCCTCCTTCAAGCGGGCGCAGAGCCGGCGCCGCCCCTTCGAAATCGAAAAAATAGGGCTTGTCCGCCCCCGCGAGGTCCTCTACGAACGCATCGACCGCAGGGTTGAGGTGATGATGCGCAGCGGCCTGGAGGCGGAGGCGCGCTCGCTGGTGCAGTACCGCGACCTGCCGGCCCTCAACACCGTGGGCTACCGGGAGATGTTCGCATATTTCGACGGGGAGTACCCGTTGGAAGAGGCGGTGCGCCTGATTAAGCGCAACAGCCGCCACTACGCCAAGAAGCAGATGACCTACTGGCGCAGGGATTCTTCAATCAACTGGATAAATCTTTAGTTTCCGATTTCTGAGATGAACTTGATGCGCACCAGGCGCACCTGGGTCTCGTCGTAGTCTCCCAAATCGCGCATCGCCTCGTCCACCGAATCGCTGTGGGCTTCCTCCTTGAAATAGGTGAAGATGTCGTCCATATCGTCCGGGTCCACCGCGCTGTGGATGTAGTAGTCGATGTTGAGCCGGGTGCCGGAGTTGACCAGCGACTCGATGTCGTCCAGCAGCTCGTTCATATCCATATCCTTGGCCTTGCAGATGTCCTCGAAGGGGACCTTGCGGTCTATGCTGGTGATTATGTAGGCCTTGTTGGAAGATTTGCTGGCGACGTTGCGTATCACAATGTCGGTGGGGCGCAGGATGTCGTTCTCCTCCACATAGCGGGCGATGACCTTGATGAACGGGGCGCCGAACTTGCGGGCCTTGCCCTCGCCGACTCCCTGGCAGTGGTGCAGCTCCTCCAGCGTGACGGGGTAGAGAATGGACATATCCACCAGCGACGGGTCGGAGAAAATCACCCACGGCGGCAGCTTCTTCTGCGCGGCCAGCTTGCGCCGCTCCTCCTTCAGAATCGAGAGCAGGATGGGGTCGCCGCCGCTGCCGGGATTGGGCTTGACGCGGGTGAGCGAGGCGTCGTCGTCATCGTCGTCGCACTCGGCAAAGGTGCGCTCGCGCGTGAGCATAATGGGGTAGGGCTTCTCCATAAACTCCAGCCCCTTGCTTGTGACGGTGATCAGGCCGTAGCGGTCGATGTCCTTGTCAAGCAGGTGCAGCACCAGCCCCTGACGGATCACGGCGGCCCAGAAGCGGGGGTCGTGGTCCTTCCCGATGCCGAACAGCGGGTGCTTGTGGTGGTTGTATGATTTTATTATGGAGTTGTTCACGCCGGAGAGGATCTCCGCCAGATATTCGGTCTTGAAATTCTCCTTGAGCGAGCGTATCAGCTCCATCACGTAGAGCATATCCTGCTCTCCGTCGAACTGCTCCTTGGGGGAGAGGCAGTTGTCGCAGCAGCCGCAGTTCTCCTCGCCGTAGTCCTCGCCGAAATAGTTCAGCAGAATCTTGCGCCGGCACTGGTTGCTCTCGGCATAGGAGACCACGTCCAGCAGCAGCTGCTTGCCTATCTCCTGCTCGGAAATGGGCTTGCCCTGCATGAACTTCTCCAGCTTCTGGATATCCTTGGGGTTGTAGAAGGTGATGCACTTGCCCTCGCCGCCGTCGCGGCCGGCGCGCCCCGTCTCCTGGTAGTAGCCC
>CAZIUO010000053.1:0-11655 GCA_964542575.1 uncultured Muribaculaceae bacterium | reverse complement strand
CAGTGCAGCGAAGAAACAGCCCCGAATCCCCTTTAGGCGTAGCGTTGATGCGCGGGAGAATTGAAGACTACAAGTCAGTGTCGAGAGTCGGGATTAGTCTTTGAGGGAGACGATGAGCCACTTGCCATCGATCTTGGACAAACGCATCGTGCGGGGAATGGCGGCGCCGGCCGACGCCCCGTAAGGATGAATCTCATAAGAGACCAGCACATCCTCGCTGCCCTCCTCCTTCTCGGCGGAAATCACCTCGAAAGTGGTGCCCCGCGACGCCTCCTCCACCTTCGCGCGAATCTCCTCGCTGGGGTAGGCGACAGCCGAAGTGTCGCAAATCGCAGAAGCTATCTCCTGTGAGCACAACGCCCCGGCGGCGGCATAATCCATCTGGAAAAAATCGGTGAGGAAATCGGAAGCGACCTTCTCCGGCCCATTGCCCGAATTGCAGCCGGTGACGGCCAATATCGCAAGCGCGCAAAGCGCAAAAACACTCTTTCTCATAAGAAATCAAATCATTTGAGCAAAAGTAGAGCTATTATTCTACAAAACCAAGCGTGGCGGCGCTCACCGTGAAATGATCCTGCAGCGCGCGGACGCACTCCGACAGCGTGGCCCCGGTGGTGAGCACATCGTCCACCACCAGAATGTGCGTCACCCCCGCCGCGCGCAACCTCTCCAGCTCCCTGCCCCGCACTCGGAACGCCCCCGAAATATTGCGGCTGCGCTCGTCGGCGCTCTTGCGGGTCTGCGTTGAGGTGTGCCTCAGGCGCTGCAGCAGCCTCGGCGCCACAAAAGTCCCCGGCAGCATCTGCGAAATGCCCCTGGCGATGATTTCCGACTGATTGAACCCCCGCTTGAAGCGCCGCAGCGGGTGCAGCGGCACCGGCACGATGGCCTGCACGCCGCCGTAGAGCCCCCCTTCGCGCAGATAACTCCCCAGCAAGCGCCCCGCCCAGAGCCCGAGCGGCTCCCGGCGATAGTATTTGAAATCGGTCACGATGCGGGTGTGCGGGGCGCCGTGGCGGTAAAAGAATAGCGACGCGGCATTGTAGGTGCGGCAGCGCGACCCCAGCCGCTCCATCACGGCATTCTCGCTGTAGCACCAGGTGTAGGTGAGCGGGATGTCGTCCAGGCACTTGCGGCAGAGATGCTCCTCTCCGCTGAGAAGCACCCCGGAGCACACCGTGCAGTTGCGGGTCAGGAACAAATCGCGCAAGCCGCTGAGGCTCAAACGCATATACTCAAAGAATCTCCCCTTCATAATCTCTCCTTTTCGTTAAACTCAAAGATAATGTTATCTTTGTGTAATTATGCTCGATTTTCTCAATATTTCTTTTGTGGACATATTGGATGTGCTGCTGGTGGCGGTGCTGATTTATGAGGTTTACAAACTCATCCGCGGCACCCAGGCGATGAACATCTTCATAGCCATCCTGCTGCTCTATGCCGCGCGGGCCATCTTCGACGCCCTCAAGATGTCCATGCTCACCGCAATGATGGACGCGGTGCTCGGGGTCGGCCTCACCGCCCTGATTGTGATATTCCAGCCCGAAATCAGGCGCTTCCTGGTCAAAATCGGCTCGGAAGTGTTCTCTGCCCGCAAGCGCGGGGGCGGCAAGCTGCGCAAACTGCTGCGCCGCGGCTCTTCCGGAGCCCAGATAAGTGCCGCCGCCCTGGAAGAGATCACCAGCGCCTGCCAGCATATGTCAGAGAGCAAGACGGGCGCCCTGATGGTGTTCAAGCACGTCTCGGCGCTTGACGAGATAATCGAGACGGGCGACACAATCAATGCCCGCATCAACCGCCGGCTCATCGAGAACATCTTTTTCAAGAACACTCCGCTGCACGACGGGGCTATGATATTGACCTCCGACGAGATAGTGGCGGCCCGCTGCACCCTGCCCATCAGCGACAGCACCGCCATAAACCCCCGCTACGGAATGCGCCACAGGGCGGCCGTGGGCATCACGGAGAGCACCGACGCCGAGGCGGTGGTGGTGTCTGAGGAGACGGGAGAAATCTCGTATGTCAAAGACGGCGAGATAAAGACAATGACCAGCATCACGGAGCTGCGCATCGCTCTGGAAAATTCCTACAGATAATGCGCGGCCTGGAAAGCAAACTCGGATTCGACGCGGTGCGGGAGATGGTGCGCGGCAAGTGCGCCACCGCCGGGGCCCGCAAAATCACAGACGAGACGGAGGTGATGCGCTCCCGCGACGACATTGTATCGGCGCTGCGCCTGACCGACGAGATGCGGTTGGTGTGCATGTTCGAGGACAGCTTCCCCACCGACGGCTATGTGGATATGCGCGGCTTTCTGATGCCGCTCACAAGCGAGCTCAGCTGCATATCGCTGCCCAATCTGATAGTGCTGCAGAAGGGCCTTTCCACAATCCGCCGCGTGGTGTCGTTCTTCAAGGAGAGCGGGGGAGTGTATCCCTGCCTCAAGGAGATGTCCGACCCGGTGGCGGTCTATCCCGAGGTGCTGCGCAAAATAGACTCCATAATAAATAAGAACGGCGAAGTGCGCGACAGCGCCTCGCTGGAGCTGGGCCGCATCCGCAGCGAACTGCGAGGCAAGGAGAAGTCCATCTCCCGCACCATTGCCGCCATACTCAAGAAGGCGCAGAACGACGGCATAACCCCCGCCGACGCCGAGGCGGTGGTGCGTGACGGCAAGACTCTCATCCCGGTGAACGCCTCCGACAAGCGCAAGCTGCAGGGCATCGTGTGCGACGAGTCCTCCAGCGGCCGCACCTCGTTCATAGAGCCCATAGAGGTGGTGAACCTCAACAACGCGGTGCGCGAGCTGCAGTTTGAGGAGCAGCGGGAAATCCAGCGCATCCTGATGGACTTCAGCGACTTCCTGCGCCCTTATCTGGAAGATTTGCTGCTCAGCGCCGACTACCTCATCAGAATAGACTTCATCAGGGCCAAGGCTCTGGTGGCTATGGATATGATTGCCGGCCTGCCGGTGCTCTCAGAAACCGGGGAACTGATTCTGCGCAAAGCCCGCCACCCGCTGCTGGAGCGGACTCTGCGCCGCGAGGGCAAGGAGGTGGTGCCGCTCAACCTGACCCTCTCCGCCCAGCGGCGCATAATGCTGATCTCCGGCCCCAACGCGGGCGGCAAGTCGGTGTGCCTCAAGACGGTGGGGCTGTTGCAGTATATGTTCCAGTGGGGGCTGCTGATCCCCACCAGCGAGATATCCGAGATGCTGGTGTTCGACAAGATTTTCGTGGACATCGGCGACGACCAGTCGATAGAGAACGACCTGAGCACCTACTCCTCCCACCTGAAGAATCTGAGCGAGATGGTGCGCGAGGCCGACAGCCGCACGCTGGTGCTCATAGACGAGTTCGGCAGCGGCACGGAGCCCGCCGCCGGCGGCGCTATTGCAGAGGCGGTGTTGGACAATATCGCCGGCAAAGGGGTCTACGGCGTCATCACGACCCACTACACCAACCTCAAGCTCTACGCCGGCAACTCGCCCTACGTCTCCAACGGGGCGATGCAGTTTGACACCGCCACCCTCACCCCCCTCTTTACCCTGGAACAGGGGCTGCCGGGCAATTCGTTCGCATTTGAGATAGCCCGCAAGATGGGTCTGCCAGACGAAATCATCCGCAGCGCGGAGGAGAAGGCGGGCGACGAGTTCGTGGATATGGAGCGCCAGCTGCGCAAGATTGCCCGCAACCGCCGCGCGCTGGACGAGAAGCTCTCGCGGGTCAAGAATGCCGACCGCACCCTGGAAAATCTCACCGAGCGCTACGAGAAGGAGCTCTCGGAGATAAAATCGCTGCGCAACAACATAATCGCGGAGGCCAAGGCCGAGGCGCGCGACATCGTGTCGGGGGCCAACCGCCGCATAGAGCAGACCATCCGCGAAATCCGCGAGGCGCAGGCGGAAAAAGAGAAGACCCGCGAGGCGCGCGCCAAGGTCACCGAGCTGCAGCAGAGTCTGGAGGCGGAAACCACCGACAGTGCCGCAGACCAGATGATAGAGAAAAAGATGCAGCAGATTCTGGCCCGTCGCCAGCGGCAGAGCGAGCGCAAGGCAGAGCGGGCCCGCCGTGCCGGGGAGGCGGTTCCGGCGCCGGTCAAGGCAGAAAGCGCGCCCGACCCGCTCAAAGTGGGGGACAAGGTCCGCCTCAAAGGGAGCGGCCTGGTGGGAGAAATCATCCAGATTTCTGCAAAGAAGGTGGCTGTGGCCATCGGCGGCATCACCACCAAAACCGATTTGGACAAAATAGAGCGCATCGGCGCCAAAGAGTATAAGGAGGCCTCGAAGGGGATTGCCCCGCGCCGCAGCACCAGCGGCACGGCGGCGGTCAAGGGGATGGAGAGCATCTCGCAGCGCAAGCTGGAGTTCTCGCCCCAGATAGATGTGCGCGGGGAGAGGCTGGAGAGCGCCCTCAACATCGTCACCCGCTTTATAGACGATGCCATAATGATAGGCATCCCGCAGGTGAAAATTCTGCACGGCAAGGGCACAGGAGTGCTGCGCGAGGAGTTGCGCAAATATCTCAAAACCGTGGCGGGAGTGGCCTCTGTGCACGACGAAGCCCTTGAGATGGGCGGCGCCGGCATCACCGTCGTGGAACTTCTTTAGAAACAGGCGTTTTTTGTTTCTGAAAAAAGTTTTGTAAATTTGAACTCGTTCAGCCGGCCCATTTCCGGATATTCCGGATGCAGGGGCGGGTGGGCAAAGACATATAAAGACGTTATTTGACGTTTATCTACCAATCTCAAACTTGGCAATTTGATATCTACAGGTAGAGACGGCAAAGGGAGCGTCCACTTGTGATGACTATCAGGTCACCGCGCCTTTTGCGCGGGGAGTTTCGATAACATCCTGACGTGGGCTGGCTGCCTTGCTTATCTTCTGTAGATGGCAGCCAAGGCCTGAGATTGGGATGAGCAAGAGTAAACTCCCCACGTCTTTTTTTGTATCCGTTCGGATTAGGGTTGTTGCCGGACACTATCTTCTGCACGACCCGCAATGAATTTCATTCATTCCACTCAGGTCCCCATCGCCGCCGCGCCGCTATTTGCCGCGGCCGCGGGCTGCCTGCATGCAGAAACAGACACATTCGACCTTCGGAAAAGCGTTGTAAATGAGAAATACAGCGTGTTATAATTGGTGCGGGGATGTCGGGAAACCGGCATCCCCTTTTTTAAAAACGTTAAAAATCCGCCGCACAAATATGTTAAAAAACAGTTGCGGCACTTGGCATAACAAATGATAGCCGTATATTTGCCGCACATTTCATTTACCAACCAAAAAATAGTTATGAAAGAAATCTTCAAGAGAGTGTCGCTGCTGCTGGCAGTGATGCTTTGTGCCGTGCCCGCGCTTGCGCAGGTCACGACATCCGCCATCAGCGGACACGTAACCGACAAGGCGGGAGCCGTTGCCGGTGCCACGGTAATCGCCGTGCACCAGCCCACTGCAACCACCTACTACGCAGTTACCGACAAGAACGGTAACTACCGCATCAGCAACGTCACCGCAGGTGGCCCCTACACCGTCACATTCGACCTTATGGGCTATCGCGAGCTGCAGAATCAGAACGTTTATGCCCCTCTGGCAGAGACCGTCACCGTTGACGGAGTTCTCGAGGACGACAGCATCAGCCTCGAGGGAGTGGTCGTAGTGGCAGACGCGCTTGAGTCCAACATGAATATCAAGCGTTCCGGCGCCGGCACATCTGTGAGCCAGCGCACTATGGAGAACCTCCCCACTTCCACCGGCCGCAGCATCAACGACGTGCTGCGCCTCACCCCGCAGGCCACCACAGGCGGCAGCGGCTTTGCAGTGGGCGGCGGTAACTACCGCTCTTCTTACATCACCGTGGACGGCGCCGCGTTCAACAACGCATTCGGCATCGGCAGCAACCTCCCCGCAGGCGGCAGCCCCATCAGCCTCGACGCAATCGAGCAGATGAGTGTCAACATCACCCCTTATGACGTTCGTCAGGGCGGTTTCACCGGCGCAGCCGTGAACTCCGTGACCAAGCGCGGTACCAACGAGTTCAAGGTTTCCGTTTATGACTATTACACCTCCGGCAAGCTCTCCGGCCGCAACTATGTCGACGCTGCCGGCGAGAAGGGCGAACTGCCCGCTTCCGATGCAGTGAGCAACACTGTGGGCGCAAGCGTAGGCGGCCCCATCATCAAGGACAAACTCTTCTTCTTCCTGAATGTAGAGTACGAGCCCAAGACCAGCAACGCCACCAGCTGGACCGTGAACGACGGCAGCTGGAGCGCAGACGGCAGCGGCACAATGCACCGCCCCACCGAGGAGCAGATGGAGAGCATCAAGAGCGTGCTTGCAGAGAAATATGGCTACGACCCCGGCCGCTACCAGAACTTCTCCGTGAAGACTCCCGTGACCAAGCTGCTGGGCCGCATCGACTGGAACATCAACCGCGACAACAGCCTCACCCTGCGCTACAGCCAGGTTACCCGCAAGACCAACAGCACCCCTTCCAGCTCCGTCAACCCCATCGGCGACGGTGTCAAGAAGGTCGGTTATGTGAGAAACACCGGCGGCCGCACCTCCACATACGCGCTCCCCTTCGAGAGCTCATACTACTTCTCCGAGGATAACTTCTACTCCTTTGCAGGCGAGCTCAACAGCCGTCTCTTCGACGGCAAGGCTGCCAACCTGCTGCGTGCAACCTATTCGCACCAGAACATCCCCAGAAGCTTCTACGGCAACACCTTCCCCACTGTCGACATCCTCGACGGCGACCAGGTTCTCACCAGCTTCGGTCCTGACCCCTTCACCTATGGCAACCTTCGCGACGTGGCAACCATCGTTGTTACCGACGAGTTCTCCTACACCGCAGGTATGCACAACCTTCTGGCAGGTGTTCAGTATGAGCACAACCGCACCAAGAACGGCTTTATGCAGGGCGGCGCCGGCTGGTATGTATATTCCAGCCTTGACGATTTCGTGAACGACGCAACTCCCCTGAGCTTCTGCATCACCCACGGCAACAACGACAATCTGGACCAGGTTTACCCCTCTTTCGACTACAACCAGTTCTCCGCATATCTGCAGGACGAGATGAACATCAGCAACAACTTCAAGCTGACTGCCGGCCTGCGCTTTGAGCTGCCTATGTATCCTACCATCGAGGGCAACGAGAACAAGAACTTCACCTCCATTTACGAGAACTACGGCGGCTACAAGACCAGCGATATGCCCTCCGCACGCTTGAGCGTTTCACCCCGCATCGGCTTCAACTGGGACATCCTGGGCAACCGTGACCTCGTGCTGCGCGGCGGCACCGGCGTTTACACCGGCCGCATCCCCTTCGTGTGGATCGTTTCCGTTGCCGGCAACAGCAACTGCCTGCAGAATCAGGTGATAATGACTGCCGACGCAATCCGCAACTCCACCGACGGCAAGGTCAACGGCGTCACAATCCCTCACTTCCACACTAATGTGAAGGATATCACCGACGATCTCTATGGCGGCACTTTCGTGCGCAACGAAAATCTCTCCGCACCCTCTTCCGCTACAGTGCTCGACAAGAACCTCAAGATGCCCACCACCTGGAAGGCATCCCTCGCACTCGACGCAAACCTCCCCTTCGGCATCAAGGGTAGCCTGGAAGGCATCGTCAACAAGAACTTCAACAGCACCATCGTGCGTCACCTCGGCTATACCGATGAGGGCACCCTGCAGCTGCCCGGCGAGCCTCAGACCAGAACCAAGTATACTTCCATCAAAGAGGTGGGCAACGTGCATCCCTACTACATCACCAACCCCGACAAGGGCGTTAAGCAGGGCTACTACGCATCCCTCACCGCAAGCCTCAAGAAAGACTTCGACTTCGGCCTCAGCCTGATGGCGGCATACACCTACTCTGTATCCAAGAGCCTCACCGACGGCGACGGCGACCAGATCACCAGCGCCTTCAACACCACCACCTACTGCGTGAACGGCACCAACACCCCCGAGCTCGGCTACAGCTCGTTCGTGTCGCCCAACAGGCTCATCATCAACGCCAACTACAACATCAAGGAGGGCCGTCACCTGGCCACCAACCTCGGCCTCTTCTATGAGGGCTACAACTTCGGCTATGTAGGCACATTTGCCGCATCCCGCTTCAGCTACACCACCGACAGCGACTACACCGGCTGCGGCGGCGCTGCAAACCTGCTCTACATCCCCACAAGCAGCGAGCTTTCTGCAATGCCCTTCTCCAGCGACGCCAACCGCGCCTCTTATGAGAGCTACATCGCTTCTGACCGCTATCTCTCCGCTCACCGCGGCGAATATGCAGTGCGCGGCGGTGCAGTGATGCCCTGGTACGGCACACTCAGCGCAAAGGTTTCGCAGGACTTCATCTTCAATGTTGCAGGCCGCGACCACACTCTGCGTCTGGGCGCCGACATCAACAATGTGGGCAACCTGCTCAACTCCGCTTGGGGCAATGTGCAGCAGATCAAGAGCTCTTCCGCCATCTCCTACAAGGACGGCGTCTACAACTTCAACGAGGCTCAGTGCAAGTTTGACACCTATGCAAACAGCATCAGCACCTGGTCGATCCTCTTCAGCGCCCGCTACTTCTTCTAGAGTACAGGCTGCATAAAATATGAGGGCTCCGGCATCGCCGGGGCCCTCTTTTTTTGCGCCGTCAGAAGCCTAATCCTTGAGGCGGATGAGGATGGGGAGGTGGTCGCTGTAGCCGCCGGAGAAGGTGTTGCCCTCGTAGCTGCGGAAGGGCTTGCCGTTCTTGAGCATAAAGTTGCGGCAGAATATGTGCGCCCAGTAGTGTTTGTCAAACTTGCCTATTGCAAGGCCTTCTGCATCGCGGTAGCCCGCCTCGGCGGGGAGCAGGTTGCGGCTCACGATAATGTTGTCGAACATTATCCAGTTGTGGTTGTGGATGCTGGTGCCCAGGCGGTCGCGGCTCATTGCCCACATCGGGTTGAAGTATTCCCCCTCCTGCACGCGGTCTATCCGCTCCCGGGCCCGCAGCAGAACGCTCAGCGACTCCTCCTCGGGGGTGTCGTTCATATCGCCCATTATCACCACCTTGATGCCCGCGAAGCGCTTGCGCATCTGCTCCGCGTGGTCGCGCACAGTCTCGGCCCCGGCGCGTCGGAACCCTTCCGATGCGGCGACCCCTCCGCGGCGGGAGAGGAAGTGGCACACGTAGAAGCAGAACATCTCCCCCCTGAGGCGGCCCCAGACGCAGAGAATGTCCCGCCCGATGTATTCGCGGCCGCTGCGCAGCACCAGTTTTACCGGCTCGCTGCCCATCAGGGAGAAGAGGTCGGGGCGGAAAAAGAGCGCCACGTCCACGCCGCGGGCGTCGCGGGATTCATAGTGCACATAGCGGTAGCCGGCGCCCTGCAGGCGGCGCTGCGAGAGCAGGTCCTCCAGCACGCGGTCGTTCTCGATTTCCGAGACCCCCACCACTGCGGGGAAGCCCCCCGGCAGCGAGGCCACCGCGGCAAACACGTTGCTGAGGTTCTTGAGCTTTGTGTGATACTTGACGTCGTCCCAGCGCTTGGCCCCGAAAGGGGTGAATTCGCCGTCGTCCGTTCCCGCGTCCTTGGAGGTGTCGTAGAGGTTCTCCAGATTGTAGAACATTATGTTGAGACTTGCGGCCATTGCGGGATTTGTGCTATCTTTAACGCAAAAATATAAAAGAATAGCGACTTATGAGCGAAATCAGAGATATCAATCTGTGGGAGAGCGGGGCGCGCAAGATCGAGTGGGTGAGGGGCAATATGCCGCTGCTGCGCGGCATCGAGAGCCAGTTCTCCGAGACAAAGCCTTTCAGCGGGGTCAGGGTGGCCGTGAGCGTCCATCTCGAGGCCAAGACCGCCTATCTGTGCCAGGTGCTTGCCGCCGGCGGCGCAGAGGTCTATGCGGCGGCCAGCAACGTGCTCTCCACCCAGGACGACGTGGTGGCGGCGCTGGTCAAGAGCGGCGTCAACGTGTTTGCTGTGCACGGCGAGAGCCCTGAGGAGTATACGCGCCACATACGCTGCATAGTGGAGGCGGCCCCCAACGTCATCATAGACGACGGCGGCGACATAGTGAATATGATCCACAGCGAATATCCCCAGCTCATAGAGAATGTCTGGGGCGGCTGCGAAGAGACCACCACCGGCATCAACCGCCTTCTGGCGCGCGCCGGCCGCGGCGAGCTCAAGTTCCCGATGATGATGGTGAACAACGCCGAGTGCAAATATCTTTTTGACAACCGCTACGGCACCGGCCAGTCGGTGTGGGACGGCATAATGCGCACCACCAACCTTATAGTGGCCTCCAAGAATGTTGTCGTGGCCGGCTACGGCTGGTGCGGCAAGGGGGTGGCGATGCGTGCCAAGGGGCTTGGCGCCAGCGTCATCGTCACCGAAATCAACCCCATACGGGCTATGGAGGCGGTGATGGACGGCTTCAAGGTGATGACAATGGATGCCGCGGCGCCGCTGGGCGACATTTTCGTGACCGTGACGGGCTGCTGCGACATTATCTGCGAGCGGCACTTCCGCGCAATGAAGGAGGGGGCAATCTGCTGCAATGCGGGCCATTTCGATGTTGAGGTGGATGTGGCCGCCCTGCGCGCCATCGCCTCCGAGCGGCGTGAGGCCCGCGCCAACATCGAGGGCTTCAAGGTGGACGGCAAGTGGATATATGTGCTGGGCGAGGGGCGTCTTGTGAACCTTGCCGCCGGCGACGGCCATCCCGCCGAGATTATGGATATGAGCTTTGCCATACAGGCCCTCTCGGCCGCCTACATCGTGCACAACAAGGGCAAGCTGCCCGCCACAATGCTGGTGGTGCCGGAAGAAATCGACAATTTTGTGGCGCGCAAAAGGCTCGAGGCCTGGGGCGTGACCATCGATGTGCAGACAGAGAGGCAGAAAAATTATCTGGAGCAGTAATGCGCTATAAATCTATCGCTTTTGACGTTGACGGGACCCTGATTGACACTCAGGACACCTTTACATACTCTTTTGCCCGCACCATAAAGGAGCTCAAGGGGCAGGATGTGTCTCCCGAGAGCCTGCTACAGTATTTCGGGCTCCCCAGTATGGAGGGGGTGCGGCGCGTGGGCTTTGACGACTGCGAGGCCGCGCTCCAGCTCTGGGAGAAGAATTACCGCCGGATGGCGGCCACCCTCAGCCGCCCGTTCCCGGGAGTGGGGGAGGCCCTGGAGCACTTTGCCGCGACAGGCGTCACGCTGGGGGTGGTGACCTCCCGCTCCCGCGAGGAGTTTGACGCCGACCGCAATCTGGACCCCTGGCGGCCTCTGTTCAAGGTCGTGGTCTGTGCCGACGACACGGCCCTCCACAAGCCCGACCCGGCCCCTGCGCTGGCCTTTGCGGCCGCTGCCGGAGTGCCTGCTGCAGAATGTCTCTATGTTGGGGATACGATTATGGATTCGCTGTGCGCCTCGGGGGCGGGGATGGACTTTGCCCTGGCCGACTGGCGCGACCTGCAGCCCGCCGACATCCCCTTCCAATTCCGCTTTACAACCGCCCCGGAACTGGAGAGTGTAGAGTGTAGAGTTTAGAGTTTAGAGGAGTGGAGAGTGGTGTAGTGGAGAGTTTAGAGGCGCGAAGTTAAACGAAAAAAGGCCTGGACGAATGTCCAAGCCTTTTTTTGTGGAGAACAAGGGA
>CAZIUO010000052.1:0-11724 GCA_964542575.1 uncultured Muribaculaceae bacterium | reverse complement strand
GCGGGGCTGCGCACCCTCATCGGCATTCTTGCAGTGAATGTCCCCTTTGAAAAGCTTGACTGCGGGCAGCTGCAGCTGCAGAAAGAGCGGATGCCCCGCGACTGCGGCGGCTGCCAAAAGTGCATAAAGGCTTGCCCCACAGGGGCTCTGACGGCGCCATACACAATCGACGCCCGCCGCTGCATCTCCTATCTCACCATAGAGAGCCGGCAGAGGGGGCCTGTGGGAGAGCAGCTTTTCGGCTGCGACCGCTGCCTGGATGCCTGCCCCTGGAACCGCCCCTGCCCCGGCTGGCCCGAATTCAGCAGCAACGAAGCCTCTCTCGGACTAAACCCCGAGAATATTTTTAGTATATTTGCGAGAAACAGAAAATAGCCATTATCCGTAATGAAATCCATACTCGGCATAGGTAATGCCCTCACCGACGTTCTGGCGGTGCTTCCCGACGACGAAATCCTCAAAAAATACAAGTTACCCCCCGGCAGCATGCAGCAGGTAGACGCCGAGACGGGCAATAAAATCTGGAACGACCTCAAGGACCGGGGCATCAAGTATGTCGCCGGCGGCTCGGCGGCCAACACAATCTCCACCGCCGCCATCCTGGGAATGCCCGCCGGCTTCATCGGCAAGGTGGGCAAGGACGACATCGGCTCCCTGTTCAAGTCAGACCAGGTGCAGGAGGGCATCCGCAGCCGCCTCTACCGCGGCAAGGCCCCCAGCGGCCGCTCTATCGTGATAATCGACGAGCGGACCAGCGGCCGCACCTTCGCCACCTATCTTGGGGCGGCGCTGGAGCTGTGCGAGGCCGACCTTGACCCGGCCGACTTCGACGGCTACGACTACCTGCACATCGAGGGCTATCTGGTGCAGAACCAGGAGCTGCTGCGCAGGATCGTGGAGATAGGCCGCGAAAAGAATATGACGATTTCCCTGGATCTGGCCAGCTACAATGTGGTGGAGTCCAACGTGGCGTTCCTGAACGACATCGTGGAGAATTATGTGGACATAGTGTTTGCCAACGAGGCGGAGGCGGAGGCCTTCACCGGCAAGAAAGAGCGCGGCGCCCTGACAGAAATCGCCCGCAAGTGCACCGTGGCGGTGGTCAAGGAGGGCAAGGAAGGCTCTATGGTGCAGTGCGGAGATGAGTTCCACTTCATAGAAGCCGCCCCGGGCGAGCCCCGCGACGGCACCGGCGCCGGCGACATCTACGCGGCCGGATTCCTCTATGCGCACGCCCTGGGCCAGCCGCTGGAAATCTGCGGCCAGGTGGGCAGCATCATCGCCGCCAAGGTCATCGAGTGCATCGGCTCCAAGATAGACATCCCCCGCTGGAAGGTGGCCAAGGCAGAAATCAGACAACTTATCGGAGAGAACAGATGACCTTCAAGATATTAGCGACAGATCCCGGCAGCAATGCCCGCCGTGGAGAGCTGGTCACCGACCACGGCACCATCCAGACCCCCATCTTTATGCCCGTGGGCACGGTGGGGAGCGTCAAGGGGGTCTATCACCGCGACCTCAGGGAGGATGTCGGGGCCCAGATAATCCTGGGCAACACCTACCACCTCTACCTGCGTCCCGGGCTCGAGACCCTGCGCTCGGCGGGGGGCGTGCAGCGCTTCACCGCCTGGAACGGCCCGATGCTCACCGACAGCGGCGGCTTCCAGGTGTTCTCGCTGGCCCAGCGGCGCAAAATCACCGAGGAGGGTTGCACCTTCTCTTCACACATAGACGGCAGCCGGCACACATTCACCCCGGAGAACAATATGGACACGCAGCGCATAATCGGCGCCGACATAATGATGGCGCTGGACGAGTGCTGCCCGGGCGATGCCGACTATGCATACGCAGAAAAGTCGCTGAAGCTCACGCAGGGGTGGCTGGAGCGCTGCATCAGGCGCTTCGACTCCACCGAGCCGCTCTACGGCTACCACCAGTCGCTCTTCCCCATAGTGCAGGGGTGCGTCTATCCCGACCTGCGCAGGCGGGCGGCGGAGCACGCCGTCTCATTTGACCGCGAAGGGTATGCCATCGGCGGCCTGGCGGTGGGCGAACCCACCGATAAGATGTACGAGGTGCTGGAGCTGTTGCATCCGCTGCTCCCCGCCGGCAAGCCCCGCTACCTGATGGGTGTGGGGACCCCCGCCAACATCCTGGAGGGCA
This sequence comes from uncultured Muribaculaceae bacterium, assembly GCA_964542575.1. Classification (GTDB taxonomy): domain Bacteria; phylum Bacteroidota; class Bacteroidia; order Bacteroidales; family UBA932; genus Equibacterium. The sequence goes on along the minus strand of CAZIUO010000052.1, from coordinate 9,561 downwards.
TTGCCCGCGGCGTGGATATGTTCGACTGCGTTATGCCCACCCGCAACGGCCGCAACGGTATGATATTCACCTGGCAGGGGACCATCAACCTGCGCAACGCCAAGTGGGCCGACGATTTCTCCCCCCTGGATCCGGAGGGGACCAGCTTTGTGGACCGCACCTACACCAAGGCATATGTGCGCCACCTCACCATAGCGGGTGAGATGCTTGCGGCGCAGATTGCCAGCCAGCACAACCTCGCCTTCTACCTTGACCTGGTGGCCAAGGCCCGCGAGCACATAGTCGCGGGGGACTTCGCCTCCTGGAAGAACTCCGTGGTAAGAAAACTCGAGACAAGATTATGACCCGCATATCCCTGAGACCCAAAAAACTCGACTGGTACATAATCAAGAAGTTCATCACCACCTACCTGATGTCGCTTCTGATTGTGGTGGCCATAGTCATCATATTCGACATCAGCGAGAAGATCGACTCCTTCGTGGAGCGCGAGGCCCCGCTCAAGGCGATAGTGTTCGACTACTATCTCAACTTCATCCCGTTCATCCTGAACATGTTCAGCCCGCTGTTCGTGTTCATCACGGTGATATTCTTCACCAGCAAGCTGGCCGCAAACAGCGAAATCATCGCCATACTCTCCAGCGGCATCAGCTTCAGAAGGCTGCTTGTGCCATATATGGTGAGCGCCGCCTTTGCCGCCATACTCTCGCTCACGCTTGGAATGTACGTGATTCCGCCAGCCAACTACCAGCGGCTGGAGTTCGAGCAGAAATACATCAAGGGGTCGCGCTACTTCAACACCAACCACAACATCCACTACCAGCTGGAGCCGGGGCTGTTTGTGTATGTGGAGTCTTTCAGCTCCTGGAACAACAACCTCAACCGCTTTACCCTGGAGAAGATAGAGGACAACAAGCTGGTGAGCAAGATGACCGCCCAGACCGCCTCGTGGAACGAGGAGACGGGGAGCTGGAACTGCAAGAACTACTTTATCCGCAGCTACGACGAGTTCGGCAACGAGACCATAGAGAGCGGGGCGGAAAAGGACACCACGCTGGCCCTCACCCTCGACGACTTCTACCGCCGCAAGAACTCGGTGGAGACCCTCCCCCAGAAAGAGCTGGACGACCTCATCGATATGCAGAACATGCGCGGCGACCAGATGGTGGTGCACGCCCTCATCGAGAAGCACACCCGCATCGCCACCCCCTTCTCCGCGTTCATACTGACCCTGATGGGCGTGGCCCTCTCCTCCCGCAAGAAGCGCGGCGGCCTGGGCATCAACATCGGCATCGGCATCGGCCTGAGCTTCTCCTACATCCTGTTCATGAGGTTCAGCGAGATGTTCGTGATGACCGGCACGCTGCCCCCCTGGCTGGCGGTGTGGCTGCCCAACATAATCTATGCAATCATTGCGCTGTTCGTTTATCGGATGGCTCCCAAATAGTTCAAAACACCGCTTATGAAAAACAGCAATATCACCTTCAGACTGATTCTGATGAACTTTCTGGAGTTCGCCGCCTGGGGCGCCTATCTCACATCGATGGGCAGCTTCCTGGGCCGCGCAGGCCTGGGCCCGCAGATCTGGCTCTTTTTTGCCACTCAGGGCTTCGTATCCATCTTTATGCCCGCGCTGATGGGCATTGTGGCCGACAAGTGGCTCCCCGCGCAGAAGGTGCTCTCGCTGTGCCAGGGTCTCGCCGGCATCTTTATGCTGGCCACCGGCTGGTACGCAATGGGGCACGTGAACCTCGTGGAGGGCTCCTATGTGGTGGCAGAAGGGTTCAGCTTCGGCACCTTCTTCATCTTTTACCTGCTGAGCGTCGCCTTCTTTATGCCGACCATCGCCATCTCCAACTCCGTGGCCTACAACGCCCTCGAGGCGGCTGGCAAGGATCCTGTGAACGACTTTCCCCCCATCAGGGTGTTCGGCACCGTGGGCTTCATACTCACGATGCTCTTCGTGAACTTTGTCACCAACGGCGACGGGCTGCAGTATCAGCACACCTACAACCAGTTCTTCGTCTCGGGCTTCGTGAGCCTGGCCCTCTGCCTGTATGCCCTCACCCTGCCCAACTGCCCCTGCAAGCCCCGCAGCGAGGGGCGGCAGTCGTTTGCCGAGGCCACCGGCCTTAGCGCCTTCAGACTGTTCCGCCAGGGCCAGTTCGCCGTCTTCTTCATCTTCTCGATGCTGCTCGGGGCGGCGCTGCAGATTACCAACGGCTATGCCAACACCTTCATAACCTCATTCCAGGGCGACCCGGCATTTGCCGACACCTGGGGGGCCAACAACGCCAACGCGCTCATCTCCCTCAGCCAGCTCTCGGAGACCCTCTGCATTCTGCTCATCCCCTTTGCAATGAAAAAGTTCGGCATCAAGAAGGTGATGCTCATCGCGATGTTCGCGTGGGTGTTCCGCTTTGGCCTCTTCGGCCTGGGCAACCCCGGCAGCGGCGTGTGGATGTTCATCCTCAGCTGCATCGTGTATGGCGTGGCGTTCGACTTCTTCAACATCAGCGGCTCGCTCTATGTCAATGAAAACACCGACAAGAGCATCCGCAGCAGCGCGCAGGGGCTCTTTATGCTGATGACCAACGGCCTCGGCGCCACCATCGGCACCTGGGCCGCCGGCAAGGTGGTGAACTACTTCGTGTACAACGCATCTACCCCCTCGTGGAGCACTGCGTGGTACATTTTTGCCGCTTATTCCCTGATTGTGGGAGTGCTGTTCATGTTCCTGTTCAAGGACCCGGCCAAGACCGCAAAGGCTGCCGGGAACTAGAGTCCGGGATTGCAGAAATAGACCAGATACATAGAGTCATTGCCGGGGGCGAGGGTGAAACTCTCGCCCTCGGCTTTGTTCAGAGACGCCTTCCACAGGGTGTCGAACACCACGTGGCCGGTGGGGTACTGCAGCCCCGTTGAGGTTATGCGCAGCTCCCGGTCAAAGGCGAATATGCTGATTTCCTGCCCGGGGATGCTGCAGAAGGTGCGCTCCCCGCAGGCGGCCTCGAAGCGGCCGTAGTCGCTGATCATATCTATGCGGCAGGCCCCACCCGCCTCCTTCTGGTAGTCGGCCAGCAGGGAAATGTTGGCCAAGGTGTGGTCTTCCCTGCGCCCGGTGGCCCCCAGAATGCGGATGCGGCTGGGGCGATATTCCATCGCGGCGTGGAAGGCCTTGGTGAGGTCATTGCTCTCCTGGTCGCAGTCGTGCCGCAGACGGCCGGCAAACCGCTCCCGCAGGGCGGGGGAGAGGGAGTCCAGGTCCCCCACAATCAGGTCGGCCTCGCGGCCCGTGGCGGCAAGGGTGTCGGCGGCGCGGTCGCAGCAGACCACCATATCGGCCTGCTCCAGAATCTGCAGCGCCGCAGCCGAGGCGGGAAAGTCGCCGTCGGCCAGAATCACTATTTCTTCGGGGTTCAAAACGGCCTCCTAGATGAATTTGCAATCTTCGGCAGGGTGCCAGCCGCGCAGGAAGTCGGCAATCTGCATCCGCTTTTTGCCGGCAAGCTGCACATCCAGCAGCCGCACGGTGTAGCTGCCGCAGGCGACTCCCAGATAGCTCTTGCCGTCGGTGTAGATGCTCCCGGCGGGCTTGGGCTCATCGTCCATATAGACATAAGCCTCGTAAATCTTCATCGTGGTCTCGGCGCCGCCGTTCACCAGGCAGGTGAATGCCGCCGGGGCGGGGGCGAGGCCGCGGACAAGGTTCACTATGCGGTAGCCCTCCGCATTCCAGTCTATGCGGCAGGTCTCCCGGGTGATCTTGGGGGCGGGAATGAGTCTTGCGTAGGGGTCCTGCTCCTGAGGCTTGACCTTGCCGCGCGATATTGCGTCGGCGGTCTTGACCACCAGGGCGGAGCCCATCTTCATCAGCTTCTCCGCCAGGGTGCCGGCGGTGTCATACTCCTCTATCAGGCAGGGCTCGCTGTAGATTATGCGGCCGGTGTCTATCTGCTCGTCTATCAGGAATGTGGTCACGCCCGTCTGCTTCTCGCCGTTGATAATGGCCCAGTTGATGGGGGCGGCACCGCGGTAGCGCGGCAGCAGCGATGCGTGCAGGTTGAACGTGCCCAGGCGCGGCATCTGCCAAACCTCCTTGGGCAGCATACGGAACGCCACCACAATGAACATATCGGCCTGCAGGGCGGCCAGCTGCGAGAGGAATTCGGGATCCTTGAGCTTCTCGGGCTGCAGCAGCGGCAGATTGTGCTCCACCGCATACTTCTTCACGGCGCTCTCGCCCACCTTGAGGCCTCGTCCGCTCTGGCGGTCGGGGACGGTCACAACCCCCACGACCTCATATTCGCTCTGCAGGAGAGCCTCCAGCGGCCCCACCGCAAACTCGGGGGTGCCCATATAAACCACGCGGACCACGCCGCCGTTCTTCTTGAATATGCCGGTTGCCTTGCGCATAATCTTGCCTGTCTTCTTGAAAAATTGGTTGAATTTGTACTTTATCAAGCTGAAGTCCACCGACTTCTCGCTCACCGCCAGCCAGGTGAGCAGCATACCCAGCGGCAGCAGCACCGCAGAGGAGACGAACGCCCCCTCAAACGGGGACACGGCTCCGTCGCGCGCCAGCTTCTTGCCGCTGATGTCCACCACCCAGTAGAGCAGGAATATCAGCGCCGAGATTATGGTGGGGGTGCCCATCCCTCCCTTGCGCAGGATGCTGCCCAGCGGGGCGCCGATAAAGAAGAACAGCAGGCAGGCCAGCGAAAGGGTGAACTTGCGGTGCTGCTCTATGGTCATCTTGCGGATGGGGGAGACGTAGCGGTAGGTGTTGCGGTCAAAGTCGGAGAGGGCCTCCTTCTGCGCCGTGGCGTTCTCCAGGGCTCTCTCGGTGAGCTCCAGGTCGCGTGCGCTCGTGGCGGTCATCACCGAATCTTTCCAGGCGCCGAAATCCCAGTCGGGAGCGGTTCCGAGCCCCTTGTACATCACCAGCGTGGTGTCCAGCTGGCTGATGTATTTGTAGTTGCCGGAGAACAGGAACCGCCGCACGGTGGCGGGACGGTCCACGCTGAACTCCTCGCGGAGCGAGTCGCGGTCGTGCACCAGGGTCTTGAGGTCCTTGGCCATCACTTCGTTGCCAAAGCGCTCTTCGTCGCTGCGCTCGAAACTGTAGTCGTCGCGCGACACCATCATCGTCTGCTCGTCAAAGGTGATTATGTCCTGCTTGAGGGTCGTGTCCCGCGCCTTGATGTTGTTCTCCTCGCTGTATGAGGTGCCGTTGTAGAGCTTGAAGATGATAAGCGACCCGTCGTCGCTCACCCGTATCATACCCGAATCGGCCACCGTGAGGTTGGTGTTGCCCTTGCCGGAGGTGTGGTCATACACGATTATGTCGTGCATCTGCCCCGCCTCGTCGTGGCGGTCCACCCGCAACATATAACCCTCGATGCCGTCGTAGAATATGCCGGTGGGGATTTTAATCACCTCCTTGGTGCGGCCGATGTCGTCGCGCAGCGCGTAAATCTTCTTGTAGGCGACCGGAATCAGGTCGTTGGAGATGAAAAAGGCGCCGATGGAGATGAGCACCGCCACCACGGTGATGGGCCTCAGCACGCGGGAGAGCGAGATGCCGGCGCTCTTGATGGCCAGCAGCTCGTTTTTCTCTCCGAGCCCGCCGAAGGTCATTATGGAGGCCAGCAGAGTGGCCAGCGGCAGCACCATCGGCAGCAGCGTGGCGCTGCCCCACGCCATGAATTCCAGAATTACCCGAAACGACAGCCCCTTTCCCACCAGCTCGTCTATGTAGAGCCAGAGGAACTGCATCACCAGGATGAACAGCACCACCGAGAACGTCAGAATAAACGGTCCCAGAAAGGATTTGAGGATGTAGCTGTCGAGTTTCTTCATTCAGACCGGTTAGTTTGCGGCCAGGGATGTGAGTTTGCCGAGGGCGTCGGCCAGGCCTGCAATATTCTTGCCACCTGCCGTGGAGAGGAACTTCTGTCCGCCGCCGCCTCCCTGTATGAATTTGGCCGCCTCGCGGATGTCGCGGCAGGCGTCCTTGCCCTTCTCCACAAGGTCGTCGGTGTACATCAGCACCAGGCAGGGCTTGTTGTCCGCCGATTCAAATGCGGCCACAAACGCGGTGGCGCTGCACTCGCCGTGCAGCTCGTGGGCTATGTTCTTGGCCATATCCATTGTGGGGCAGGCGGTGAGGGTCATCAGGGTGATGCCACCCTCGCTCCTTGCGTTCTTCTTCACCGATGCCTTGAGGTCGGCCGCCTGATCTTTGCGGAAGCCCTCGATGGTCTTCTTGTATTGCTCGTTCTCCTCCAGCATACGGCCGATGGCTGCGGTGGGGTCGACTGCGCCGCCCAGAACGGCCTTGACCTTTTCCAGGATATCCTCCATCATATCCACAGAAATCTCGGCGTTGATGCCGGTGGTGGCCTCGATGCGCCTTACGCCTGCGGCCACGGCGCTCTCGGAGATGATTCTGAAGTAGCCGATGTTGCCGGTGGCGGAGGCGTGGCAGCCGCCGCAGAGCTCAATGGAGTCGCCGAACTTGATCATACGCACCTTGTCGCCGTATTTCTCGCCGAAGAGGGCCATCGCCCCCTTCTTGCGGGCCTCGTCAATCGGCAGGTCGCGGAACTCCTCGAGAGGGGCGTTGGCGCGGATGAGGGAGTTGACCAGGCGCTCCACCTTGTCCAGAGTCTCTTTGGAGACCTTCTCGTAGTGCGAGAAGTCAAACCTGAAGGCGGTGGGGCCCACATAAGAGCCCTTCTGCTCCACGTGTGTGCCCAGGATCTTGCGCAGCGCAAAGTGCAGCAGGTGGGTTGCGGAGTGGTTGTTCTGTATGTTGGTGCGGCGTTCTGCGTCTACAATTGCGCGGAAGTCGGCCGCAGGGTCGCCGGGCAGCTTGTCCACCAGATGGATGGAGAGGCCGTTCTCCTTGATTGTGTTGAGAACCTGCAGATGCTCGCCGTCGGAGGAGACCAGCTCGCCGGTGTCGCCCACCTGGCCGCCCATCTCTGCATAGAAGGGGGTCTTGTCCAGCACGATGTGGAACTGCTCCTTGCCCTTGACCTTGATGGTGCGGTATTTCACTATGCGGGCGTCGGCCTCGGTAAAGTCGTAGCCCCCAACCTCGCTGCCGGTGCCGCTCAGAAGCTCCCCCCAGTCGCCCGCCTCTATGGCGGCGGCGTTGCGGGCGCGCTCTTTCTGCTTCTCCAGCTCCACGTTGAAGCCGGCCAGGTCAATCTTGAAGCCGTGCTCGGAGGCGATCAGCTCGCTCAGGTCTATGGGGAATCCGAATGTGTCGTAAAGTGTGAATGCGTCCACGCCGCTGATGGTCTTGCTCTCCGCCGACTTCTCCATAATGGAGTCCATCAGGCGGATGCCCTTCTCCAGAGTGCGCAGGAAGGCTTCCTCCTCCTCTTTGATGACGCGGGTGATGAGGGTCTGCTGAGCCTTGAGCTCGGGATATGCATCGCCCATCTCGGCCACCAGCGTGGGCACCAGCAGGCAGAGGAAGGGCTCCTTGAAGCCCAGGAAGGTGTAGCCGTAGCGCACGGCGCGCCTCAGGATGCGGCGGATTACATAGCCCGCCTTGTTGTTGCTGGGCAGCTGGCCGTCGGCGATGGAGAAGCTGATGGCGCGGATGTGGTCGGCAATCACGCGCATCGCAACTCCGGTCTCCTCGCTTTCTGTGTAGCTCCTGCCGCTGAGACCCTCGATGGCGGCTATCATTCCGGTGAACACGTCGGTGTCGTAGTTGCTCTTCTTGCCCTGCAGGGCCATACACAGGCGCTCGAAGCCCATTCCGGTGTCGATATGCCTTGCGGGGAGGTTCTCCAGGCTGCCGTTGGCCTTGCGGTTGTACTGCATGAACACCAGGTTCCATATCTCGATTACCAGCGGGTGGCCGGTGTTCACCATCTCGGCGCCCGGCTTGGCGGCGATTTCAGCCTCGTCGCGCAGGTCGATGTGGATTTCGCTGCAGGGGCCGCAGGGGCCCGTGTCGCCCATCTCCCAGAAGTTGTCGTGCTTGTTGCCCAGGATTATGTGGTCCTCGGGCAGATACTGCAGCCAGTAGCCCTTGGCCTCGCTGTCCATCTCCAGGCCGTCGGGGGCGTAACCCTCGAACACCGTGGCGTAGAGGCGGCTCTTGTCCAGCTTGTAGACCTCAGTCAGAAGCTCCCAGGCCCAGGCGATCGCCTCTTTCTTGAAGTAGTCGCCGAAGCTCCAGTTGCCCAGCATCTCGAACATCGTGTGGTGGTAGGTGTCGTGGCCGACCTCCTCCAGATCGTTGTGCTTGCCGCTCACGCGGAGGCATTTCTGGGAGTCGGTGGCGCGGTTGTACTTGGGGGCGGAGTTGCCCAGGAACCAGTCCTTGAACTGGTTCATACCGGCGTTGGTAAACATCAGCGTGGGGTCATTCTTGACCACCATCGGCGCAGAAGGGACTATTGTGTGACCTTTGGATGCGAAAAAGTCCAGAAATGTCTGGCGGATTTCTTTTGAAGTCATTTCAGCTATATGTTGATATAATATTATGCAAACAAACCACAAAGATAACTTATAAAATCATTTTTTGTAATTTAGCATAAAATTTGCTTGAGGCAAATCTCCAAATGGCAACCGATAAGTACATCTATAACACCTCCACAGAGCGCTACGAAGTGCACAAAACTTCTGTTGCGGGGCGTTTGGGACGCATCGGAATCTGCCTTGCCGCCGGGGCCCTGCTGCTGGCCCTCTTCTTTTTTCTCAACGGGCGGCTGTTCAAAGTGCACACTCCCAAGCAGATGCTGCTGCAGTCGCGCAACGCCCGCCTGATCGGCGACATCGAATATCTGGGACAGAAGACGGCCCGCCAGATGGACCGCCTCTCCGAGCTGGAGCTGCGCGACAACAAGGTCTACCGCCCCATTTTCGGAATGGACGAGATTCCATCGGCGGAGCGCAATGCCGGCTACGGCGGGACCGGCCGCTACGATTTCGTGCAGCAGTTCCGCAATTCCGCCTTTTTGGCAGATGTGCTGCGTATGCAGGATGTGGTGGAGCGCAAGGCGGTGATGCAGTCCAAGTCATACGACGATGTGGAGAAGATGGCGGGGCACATAGACGATATGTCCAAGTGCGTCCCCAGCATCTTCCCGGTGTGCCCGGGCCCCGGCATCACCATCACCTCCCCCTTCGGATACCGCCTGCACCCCATTTTCCGCTCGGTGTTCTTCCATAGCGGCACCGACATCGGCGGGGCGCGGGGCACGCCCGTGTATGCCACGGCCGACGGCGTCGTCACCGACGTCAAATACAGCACCCGCGGCTACGGCAATGAGATTGACATAGACCACGGATTCGGCTATTCCACCCGCTACGCCCACCTGCTGGGCACCAAGGTGGTGCGGGGGCAGCGGGTCAGCCGGGGCGACCAGATCGCCACTATGGGCAGCAGCGGCCGCTCCACGGGGGTCCACCTGCATTATGAGGTGCTCTACCATTCGCAGCAGGTGAATCCCTGGAGTTATTTTGACAAGGACATCGACCCCAAGGAATATATGACTCTCGTCACCCCCGCCGATAGAGTTAAGAGATGAGAGT
>CAZIUO010000051.1:0-11748 GCA_964542575.1 uncultured Muribaculaceae bacterium | reverse complement strand
TCAGGTTGTAGAAATTGGAGGTGCGGTCGCGCAGGATGCCCCCCTGCCCTATGCCCGATGTGCCGGAATTGGTGCGGATGAGGTCGCCGCAAAAGGCGATGTCCCAGTCCAGCCGGCCGCGCCAGGCCTCATCGTCAGTTTCGTCGCCGAAGCGGGATGTGCCCACCACCGCTCCGCTCTCAAAACTGAAGTAGGTCCAGAGGGTGTCGCTCAGGGCAAAGGTGACCTCGCCCGAGACCGGAGGCAGATCTTCTGCCCTGTCACAGGCCGCCAGCGGGCTAATTGCCAAGAGCAGCAGAGCCGCTCGGCGCATAAACATATTTGAACGATATTTCATCTCCTTTTGCAGTGATTCTGATTTTTGCATATTTGCCCCCCGCGGTGCGCACCACCAGCGGGGCGGCGACGGGGGTTCCGTCGCGGTTGAGCCACTCCACGTGCGAGGCGCTGGTCAGGCGCAGTAGCGTGGTGGCCAGGCCGTAGATGTTCACCCCATACTTGAGCGGGGTGCCGTCGGCGGTGTAGGTGTAGCTTTTGTCATTCTCCAGGTCGTGGACCTCGAAGCCCAGCAGGCGGCCCTCCCCCTCCTTGCCGTTGTTCTTGCGGTCTATGCGGAGGAAATATTTGGGCTCGGGGCAGGCGGCGGCCTTGTCGGCGATGGATGTCGCATCCAGCGCCAGCTCTATTTCCGACGAGCCGTAGCGGCCGCACATCGGATGGTCGCCCCCCTGGAAGTTGGCTATCGAGGAGACCACCTGCGCGGTGGGGTTCTCGGAGGCGGGGCCGTCGGCCACTCCCAGTATGAAGTCAATGTCGTTGCGCGAGGTGTAGTCCACATTCACCTTGAACACCAGCCGGGGCTCGTAATATTCCACCGAAACGCCGAACACGCTCTTGGAGAGGATGGCCCCGGAGGGCAGCGGTTCCAGGAAAAAGCGGTATGGCAGATAGTAGAAGCCGCGGTCGTGATAGTAGGTTCCGTAGGAGTTCACAACGATGAATGCGCCGTAGGTGGTGCGGCCGTCTATGTTGCACTCCACGGTGTCGTCGTAGCCCACGATGGTCATCGCGTGGGCGCCGTCGGTGGGCAGCGAAGTCAGCAGGCAGTGATATCCGGTGGCCGAGGGGCCGCTGTAGCCGCTGTCAAACTTCCAGTTGCGCGCTGCGGAGGAGAAGGAGACCAGGTGCCCCTTGCCCTCGTTGTAGAGGTACTCCTTGACCGCCTCCAGCTCCTGCTCGTTCGTGAGTTCCATAGTGGTGACGGCAGTGGCCTTGTAATGCAGCGCCCGCAGGTATTTGTCGTAGCCGCTGGCCCAGCAGAACTGGTGGGCGGCGCTCTGGTAGGGGAAGTCGGCCTCTGTCATCATCCCCGATTTGTAGGAGAGCAGTATGCCGTCCCAGCCAATGCTGCCGTCGTCGGTGCCGTCGTTGAGAAAGTTCCAGGTGAAAAGGTAGCTGAAGCGGTTCTCTGCCGATGCGGCGGAGCGCTCCAGCAGGGAGTTCATCTCGTAGGTGAACACATAGCCCACGGCGCTCGCCTGGGCGCAGGAGCCGCCGATCTGGGAGAATACGGGCGGGAAATACTCCTTGGAGGAATTGTCGACCCACTCCGGCAAAGCGTCGGCCTTTGCCGCCAGCGGGGCGGCCAAAAGCAGCAGGGAGAGTATCAGCCGCCGCATCATTTTGCCTCGGGGGCCAGACGGCCCAGTGTCTTGAGCATCTCCTCGCGCAGGGCGTCGCTGCAGACAAACTTGCGCGAACGGGCCGCCTTGAAGCCCTCGGCCACTACGCCGCGCTGCCAGCTGCGGTTGCACCAGCCCAGCGCCTCGGCCATACAGATGCGCACTTCGTCATCTTCGCTGCTGTCAAGCACCACATCCACATATTTGGAGAGGTTGTAGTGCAGCGGGGTGTTGCGAAGCATACGGATTGCGGAGAGACGCTTTTTGAGCGGGGCGCTCTTGTCCAGAGCGGGCGAAATGTGCTCTTCCAGCTCCTCCTTGTGCGACTCATAGCTGCGCAGGGCGTCGGAAGCCACATACTGCACCCGGACATTCTGGTCCTGAGTCTTTACAATCCATTCCAGACCCTCTTCCAGACGGGGGTCGCCGTTGTCGCCGGCATAGATGCAGGCCATTCTCTGAATATTCTCGCAAGGGTCGCGGAAGGCCAGCAAGAGGGCCTGCACAAAGTTTTCGTCGGCAAAGAAGCTGAGGCAGTGCAGCGCCTCCCGGCGCACCTGGAGCGAGCTGCTGCTCTTGAATGTGTCCAGAAGCTGCGCCGAGCAGCTGACCCCTTTGGAGAGGGCCTTCTCCGTCTTCTGACGCAGCGCCAGCGTCTCCAGGGCCGCAGCGTCGGCAGAAGTTTCTTTGCGGGTGAAGCGGTAGGTGGGGTCGCCTATCAGGTGCGACTCCAGGTAGGGGAGCATCATCTGCCACTGCCCCACCCTGTAGCCAAGGTTCAGCATCCCCATCAGCTCGTCTTCATATTTGTCCTGCAGCACGTTCACCGTGTTGCCCTGCGCCACTATGCTGCGGCCGCCGCCAAATATGTGGCAGCCGGCGATGTAGTCGGCGCGGCGCTGGAACGAGCCGTTGTAGCAGGCGTTGAATATCAGCACGCGGGGGTTGCTGTGCAGGTTCACTATATCCTTGGAGTGGATGTTGGTGATTTCTTCCATTGTGGAGTCGTATGCAGCGTCGCGGGCAAAGAGGGAGTCGGCGAACATCTCGGGGCCGATGTTGTAATCCGCCTTGACCTGGTCCAGGAACTCCTGTTCCTTGTCGGTGCCGCGGTAGTAATAGTCGTAGATGCTGCGCAGCTCATAGCCCAGCTGCCGCAGCAGAGCGGGCAGATCGTCTGCCGTGGGCCTGTCAGATATGTACTGGGTGTCCTCCGCCCCATGCTCGCTGAACTGGAAGAGGTCGGTGTCGGGCCGCTGCAGCTCGTCCAGCAGCTGATACTTCACATCGTGTCCGTAGCGGAAATTGTAGAAGCGGTTGGTCTCGGCGCTGTCGAATGCCAGCGGGAAATATTCCCGCCAGGCGAGGGGCTTCTGCCGCCAGAGGCTCAGGCAGTCGAAATTGTAGCCGCTGCCGGCAAAGAATATGACATTGTCAAGGTAATTTACCTCCTGATGGGCGCGCACCACCTCCTGCAGATAGTCGCTCAGGCGGGCGTATTTGTCGCCGCCCAGTATGTCGGGCACCACCATCCGGGCGGAGTAGATGTCCTGCGTGAGGCGCTGCGCACCCTTCTCTGTGAGATGGTAGTAGAAGACATTTGCATCGGCGCTGTCGCGCTCCACAAAGCGGAAGTCCAGGTCAAAATCCTCGTAAAAGCGGTCGGTGGTGACCCACGACTGGTTGCGCGGGAAGGTCTTCTCGTTCATCTTGAAGGCGGTGGTCATATGCTGCGCCCCGGAGACGCGCACCACCGGCACATCGCCTATGAACACGGCCCCTTCCAGCCGGTTCTTCTTGTATGCCTGCTTTATCAGCGCCTTTATCTCCTCGGGGGAGTTCCAATTGGCCGCATAGATGTATGTGCCCAGGTCCTCGCTCTGCAGAGCGTCGCGGTAGGCGTTGATTTCAGCGCCGCAGCGGGAATATGTGAGCGAGTCGGCAAATATTGCAAAGGTGCTTTTGGCTCCCTTCACGGAGGGCTTCACGGTCACCATGGAGGCATTCTTGGCGCCAAGTGCCTGCAGCGAGAGCAGCGCGCAGAACAGCAATGTCAAATATCTTTTCATCGGGAATAAGCTTTAAGGCGGTTGACAGTCTTGAGCAGCTCGTCGGCCAGGGCGGCGTCGGTTTCGCTCTCAAGCATCTTCTGGCAGGCGGAGATTATCTCCCCCTTGTTCTGATAGCGGACATACCAGCCCAGCGCCTCCGCAGCATCTATGCGCATTTTTTGCGTGCGCGAGCTGTCGGCGGCAATTGCCATAAGCGGCTGCGCCAGCGCGGGGTCGGGCGAGTTGCGCACCGAATTTATGAAGGCCGAGAAGCGGCCGGGCTTGGTTTCTGGATTCGTGACTATGTCAGAGATGAACTCACGCAGAGAAAGGGCCGAGTCAAAACTCTTGTCGGCCTTCTTGAGGAAAGCCTCCTTGCCGTAGGGGAAGCCAGAGGCCACCATCGATGCCAGGGTATCTTTTATCGAGGGGCCGAAGTAGCCGGCGGCGGTGGCGATGTTGAACTGCAGGCGGAGCGCCATATAGTCGTCCATATACATCTTTGCCACCAGCGGGGCGAAGCTCTTGTCGCCTATTTCTCCGCACCAGTAGACCGCCTTGCGGCGGATGAATTCGTAGGGGTCGTCCAGGGCGTCCTTCACAATTGTTCCGAAGACTGCCGGATAGTGCTGCGAGAGCAGCAGGCACTCCAGGCGCAGGGTGTATTCGCGCGAAGTGGCGTAGGTCTTCTGCAGCAGCTCTCCCAGGCCGTCATACTGCAGATTGTAGAGCTTGTAGAGGGCCAGGGAGCGGATTTCGCAGGGCCAGCCGCCGCCGGCAAGGACATCCTTCCAATAGGCGGGCCTGTCATTGTAGAAGTCGGGGCCGTCGATGTCGCTGTCAAAGCGCATCGTGGGGTCGCCGATTATGTGGCTTTCCAGTATGTTGGTCATCTGGCATATCTGCCCTATCGGGTAGCCGCAGGCAAGCAGGCCCAGCAGGTCGCTGCTCGATTTGTCCTGCAGCACATTCACGCTGTTGCCCAGCGACACGATGCTGTTGCCTCGGGAGAATATGTAGGCGCTGGCGATGCAGCTCTTTTCGCGGAAGTCGCCGTTGTAGCAGGCGTCAAACAGGGTTATGCGGGCGTTGGGGGCTATGGTGTCCACCTCGGGGAGCATTATCAGAGGCTCCAGGGCGTGCAGGCTGTCGGCCGTGCGGGCCTCGGGCGAATCGAGGGTGGCAAACCAGGTGCTGTCCAGGTCATATTTGGCGCTAAGCTCTGCCACCGCCTCGGCGCGGGTGGAGCCCAAATGTTCCCTGCGGGCCACCGACGCGCGGATTTTGCGCAAAATCGCATTGTAGGTGCCGTCTATGCCGGTTGCGGGGGCCTCGCCGCCGACATATTGGGTGTCGGGGACGCCGTGTTCGTGAAAGAGGGCCAGGTCAAGGTCGGGGCGGCGCAACTCCTTTATCGCAATCCGCTTGATGTCTGGATACATCGAGTAGAAGTAGAAGCGGGCGCCGTCGCTGTCGCGGAAGGCGTCGGGGAACTGCTCCTGCAGGGTGATCGTCTCGTCTTTCCAGGCAATCAGGCTGTTGGAGAAACTGCCGTGGCCGGTGAAGGAGACTATGCGGTCCACCTTGCCCCGCTGCTTCTTGAATGCCACCACCTTCTGCAGATAGGCACGCAGCTGGCTGTAGCCCGCCTCGCCCTCCAGGGTGGGCTTGATGCGGCCGGAGAATATGTCACAGCTGATTTCCTGAGAGCTGCGGCCCGCCAGATTATAGTAGTAATAGCGATATCCGAGGGTGTCCTGACTGCTCAGATAGTCGAATTCAAGGTCCAAGTCGTCGTAGAAGCGGTCGCTGGGAACCGTAGTGTTGAACAGGTCCTCCGGCTTCTGGTCCATCTTGAAGGCAGAAGTCAGGTGCTGGGCGCGGGATACCATCACGACTGGTATGTCCCCCACAAACACCGCCCCAGCCAGATTGCGGGAGCCGTAGGCCATCTTTATGAAGCCCGAGACCTCTTCGGGGGCGCTCCAGCTGCGGGCCTCCACAAAGGCGTCGAAGCCCTCGGCCAACACGGCGTCGCGATAGGCGTCCACATCGGCGCGGCAGGCGGCGTAGGTCGCCTTGTCTATGATTATGGCAAAGCTGCGCCGCGCCTCGGCTCCCGCCGCAGAAAGCAGCGGAAGGCACATCAGCAGGGCTGCAGCCGCGATTTTTCTGATTCCGTTCATATTGCGTTAAAACATCATTCCAACTGTAAGGTCCGCATTGAGGCGGTCGGTGTCTGCGTTCAGGGCGCGGAGATACCGGCCCGATGCCCTGAAGTACAAATTGTTTCTCCCCTTTGCAATGGGCAGGGAGTAGGTCAGATTTAGACTTGCGTCTATAAACTGCGTCTTGAGGTAGGCCAGCTCTGCGGGATAGAGGCCGGCCACAATCGATTCCCCGGCATCTTCAGAGATGGGGGAATAGAGGTATTCCGCTTTGAGCGGCAGATGATACCCCGCGGATGCTTTGGCCAGCAGGGCGCGGCCGCCGGCAAAGCAGAAGTTTCTGGCACCGCGCAGCGCGGCGTCCAGACTCATCGAATTGAAGTATGACAGCTGGTAGCTCTGGTCCATCATATCAAACCCCACTTCGGCCCCGAGGCTGCTGTCGTAACCGCCGGGGGTGAGGTTGTGATAGAAGTCGTAGCTAGCGGCAGCCGTCGCAAAAGTGTAATGGCTCATCGGGAGCACCATCAGAGTGACCCATTCGCGCTTGGGGCTGGTGACAAGTTCCTGGGTGTATTCGTAGCCCGTCACACGGGAGAAGTCGCCCTTAACCGCCACGCGATGGTTGCGCCGCTCTCCGAAGTTGGCCTTCAGGGCCAGGTCGGCGGCAATTGTGCCGGTCTTGCCTCTCATACGGGGGAAGGTGGGGCGCTCCAGCACAGTAATCGTCTCATAGCTGCCGCCGGCGCTCACAAAATAGTCTGCTCCGTCGGCATTGAGGGAATATTCCGCCTCGCCGCCTAAGCGGTTGCCGGAATATATCATATTGCCGAATCCGAGGTTGCCCCCCACAATGCCCTGAGTGTAGATGCCCAGGCCGCGCATCAGCGCCACCTGCTGGTCTTTCTGATAATTCTCCGTGGAGTGGCTGGTGCGCTCCTTGTAGCGCCGGTAGTCCAGCGAGAGGCCTATGACGCTGCGGCTGCCGATGCGGTAGGCCACAGAGGGGGTCAGCTGCAGCGAGAGCACATAAGAGACGGCGCGCGGGTCCACCTGCTTGGCCCCCACCTTATTGCTGTAGCGGGCCTCGAGGCCCAGTGCAAGGCGGTCGGAAGCCATTGCGGGGGCTGCCATCTTGAAGCCCATATCATAGTTCTGCCGCTTCCAGTCGGAGAGGACGGCGTCGCAAATGTAGTAGGGCATCGAAAAGCTGGGCTCGTAGAGGTTGGCATTGTATAGCGAGCCGCGCGAGAATATGTTGTCATAAGAGAAATCTCCCCACAGGGTGTACCCCTTGAGGCGCAGCGCACCGCTTGCGGCCGCCTTTACCGCGCTTTCGCTTTGGGCCTGCTGCGCGTGGCGCAGGTCGCCCTGCCCGTAAGAATATTTGAGCAGGACATCGCCGTAATCCTCCAGAGGGGAGAAGGCCAGCGCCGCCGAATTGGCGCTGCCGAACCAGAAATTCTGCAGGTTGATCTCCTGCGAAGCGGGGGTCATCACCGGCTTCTGTGCCTGCAGGGAAAGAGTTCCTGCAGAGAGAAGCGCCATTCCTATAAGAAGATTTCTCATAATTGCACGTTGTTTTATATTCTGCGCAGCCCCCGAAAAGTTGCAGGGGCCGCGCATTAAAAATTTGTCAGACTGCTATTTCCAGGTGTTCCAGGAGGGAGTGCCGGCTCCGCCGCGGCGGATCTGGGGCTCCGTGCTCACCTCAAAGTCGCTGAGGGAGTTGTTGGTGTCCTGATATACCACGCGGCCGTCCTCTTTGGTCTCGGCAACCTTGCGCACGATACTCTCGTTGCTGTAGTTGGCAGAGCAGAATACATAACCTGCGTCCAGGCTCATAGGCATATTGGAGAGAGTTGCGCTGGCAGCGTCGCTGCAGGTGTTGATTGCATCCACGATGCAGCTTACGGGAATTGCCAGAGCCGCGCCGTAGATGCTGTCGGAACCCACTTCATAAGTGAGGGCTGTGCCGTCCATATCCTTGGTGGGGAAGAACATCACGAGACCTGCGCCGCCGACAGCGGTAAGCCACTGGGGCATTGTGTAGGCAGAAGCATACTTGATCATATTGACTGCGGGGTTGTCGGTGATCACTGTGCCGTTCCAGAGGGTGCTCTCACCCTCGATGCCCTCGAACTCCGCACCGGAGAGGTCCTTGCCAAGCTCGCCGCCAAGATCGTCGGTGGCGTGGTTGGTGGCCCACTGAGCAATCACGATGCTCTCGCCGGGAGCCACGGGATAGTCATCGCCGTCGCCGGGCACCTGCCATACGAACTGGGAGAAGAGATAGTTCCCGGCATCGGGGATGTCATACTCGATGGGAGTGCCTTCGAAGTTGTACATATCGAGATCGGCAATGCAGAGGCCGTCGGCATAGACAGTCTGGTCGCTGTTGTTGTAGATCTCATAATACTGGTCGCGGAAATACCAGTCGAAGTGGCCGGAGTAGAACACCTCTTTGAAGATGAGTGCGGCAGCCTTGGTTGCGGTCACAGCGATGGTACTGCCGGCCGCTTCGTCTGCCATAGCCACCATACGGCCGTTGCCGGAGTAGGTGTAGGCGTTGCCTTCAGCTGCGGCGCTGCCCTCCACCAGCACGGTGTAGATGCCGGGAGTCACGGTGAATGTCGCGGAATTGTTCTCTGTCTGGGCGGTGAACACCTCTGTGGTGGAGGTGTTGCTCAGGGTCACCTTGAACGAGTCGGGGACGGGTGCGCCCGCCTCGATGCCGGAGGCGTCCACGGTGACTGTCGCGGTCACCTGGGTTGCCTGCTTGTCGCAGCCTGCGAGTACGAGTGCGGCTGCGGCAGCGAATGCCAGAAATGCTTTTTTCATTGTTTTGTGTATTAAAAAGTGAATAGTGAATTAGCGGATGGTAAGCTTCAGGTCAAAGCCGAAGTACATAGGGATGCCCAGCTCCTGATAGGTGCCAGTGGAGGCCTTCTTTTCGTACACGGGGCGGTAGTTGAAGAGGTTGTTGACATAGAAGGTGGCGGTCATCAGATTGCCTATCTCCTTGGAGATGTTAAGATTGATCAGCGCGTAGGGCTGCGTGCGCTCCACAATGCGGGCGGAGTCGCTCACCTCGAGCTTCATATAAGAGTACTCGGGGTCGTCCTTGAGGGCGGGGTCAAAGTCATATACCTGCCCGTCTTTCCAGGAGATGTATTTGGTCCAGACATCCTCGTGGTAATATTTGGTCCAGGAGCGCTGCATCCAGTCCACCTGCACCATCAGAGTCACCACAAAGCCGATGTCGGGGATGTTGTGGGTGGCGCGCAGCGTGGTTAGCGCCTCGTCGTAGCAGATGGTCTTGCGCCCCGGCTCCCACACCGCGATGTTGTTGTCGTAGTTGATGTCGGTGGTGGCGGTGTTCTGATTCTGGGAGAACGAATAGCCGCTGCTACTGCTGCGGGTCTGGGTGTAGGCGCCGTTCAGGTAGAACGATGTGCGGATCTGCTCAAAGCGCCCCAGGTCCAGTTCAAACTCGACGCCACGGGTGTGCAGCTGCGCGGTATTCATCGGCTTGTAATATTCGAAAAAGAGGTTCACCGGCTCCCCTTCCGTGAGGGTGGGCTGCTCGCCCGTGCCCACGCCGCCGTTAACAGCCACGTAGGGGGCGACGCTCATCCAGTTGAAGCAGGAGAAATCCTGTCCCATAGTGTAGCCGTTGCGCATAAGTTCGTCGTAGGCGGTCACCGCCAGAGTGTAACGGTCGGCGATTGTCAGGTCAAAACCCACCTCCGCCTTGCGGTTGCGGGCAATTTCAAGATCGGGGTTGGAGGTGTCGTAGACCAGCGTCTTGGCCACGATCAGCGTCTCCTCCGGCGTTACATTCACCGTCTGCCCGTTGATTCTGGCGGTGGTGCCCGAGTTGTTGTAGAGGGTCAAGTCGCAAAAAGCGTTGAAGGGGTACATATACATCACAGTGGGGGCCTTGCTTGTGATGCCCCAGCCGCCGCGCAGGGTCAGCACGCGCGGCACGATGTCCATCGATGCATTAAGTCGCGGGGCGAGCCCCTGCAGGCCGTTTATGTTGTCGTAGCGCATACCGGCAGAGAGGTTCAGCACCCTCTTGCCGAACTTCATCGAGAAGTCGTCCTGGAAAAAGAGGCCCAGCTGGTTCACGAACGGTATGTCATAATAGTGGCGGGTGCGGAAGCCCGACTGCATATTGCTCACGTCGCGGCGGGGCGGCGTCCCTTCGGGGAACACGAGCCCTTCGCCCAGGTTGCCGTCGCTCTTGAAGTCGGCGCCGGCCACCAGCCTGTTGTCGGCCTTCTCCCCTATTTTCGCGTAGAAGTTGGCCATAACCTTGGCATACGCATTCAACTCCTTGCCGTACACGTCGTAGTGGCTGAAATAGGAATAGGGCATATAGCTGGCCGACGCCGTGGCGTCATTGCCGAGATAATTGGTGATTTCCCTGCCCGATGCGTCATAGACCCGCTTGCCCGCCGCATTGGAGATGACGCTGCCGGAGGTCATGCTGGTGGCGTAGAGATTCAAGGCGTTGCTCACGGTCTCCTCGCTGAAGGAGTATTTGTCGGTGTAGGCGCCGGAGAAGTTGTAGTCGATGGATTTGAGCCATCCGGCATTGCTGAAGTTGATGTGGCCGCCGTCGGTGATGCGCAGCCCGATGCTGCGGGAGCCCTCTTTCTGCAGGAGCGACTCCATATCGGGGTTCTGGTCTTGTTTTTCGCGGCTGTAATTGACATCCAGAGAGGCGTTGTTGCTCAGTATGCCGGCACTCTTGCTCCACAGCACCTTGCCGTTGACCCTCTCATACGATTTGTAGGCCGACACCAGCGACTTGTTGTTGTAGGCATAGTCGGCGCTGATGTTGAAGTCGCCAGCGCGCCCGGCGTGGAAGCCCTTTGCGGCGGAAGCCTGATAAATCTGGGGATTGGTCTTGAAGCGGACGGTGAGCGGCGACGCGCCCGCCTTGCTCTTGACCAGGATGGCGCCCGAAGTCAGGTCGCCGTACTGCGCGGAGGGGATGCCGCGGATGACCTCGACCGACTCGATGTTGTCGGTGGAGAGGGAGCGGGTGTCCACGCCCGTAGAGGGGGAACCTCCCATAATCGCCTCGGAAGAGCCCGACATCGCAGGGGCGAGGGTCTGCAGGTTGGAGTTGTTGGAGATGGGGGCGCCGTCAACAATGATGGCGGTGCCCAGGCTATTCATCGAGACCGCCGCGTTGGAGGCGTCGGAGCCCACGCGCAGAGTAAGGGCCTGCGCGCTGCTGAGACTCGGATTCTGCGCCGCCACACCCGGCAGCAGGGTCATAACGTCGCTGAGCGAGCTGGTGGAGAGGTGGTCCATCGCCTGGCGCGAAATCACCGACGATGTGGATGCGCCCGCCTCGCTGCGCTGCGCCGTCACCACCACTTCCTCCATGCGGAAGGTCATGTCTTCCATATTGAAGTTGATGGCGTATGTGCCGCCGCCGGAAGCATTCAGCTCTCTGGTTTGAGCAATCTTCCCGTAGAATTCCACCTTGACGGTGATCTCTCCGGGGGTTACTTTTTCAAAACTGTAACGTCCTTTTTCGTCGGTCAGGGTGTACTGGCCGGAGGGGGAGAGCACCACTGTCGCATAAGAGAGCGGAGTGCCTGCCTCCACATCGTTCACCACGCCTTCGATTGTGGCGTATTTGCTTTGTGCAGATATAGTTGCAAAGCTTGCAACCGTAAGCAGAATCAATAAAAGAGTCCTTCTCATTTTGTCTACTTGCGCTATGATTAAGGGGGCGAAGGTAGACAAAAATACAGAACTGCAAAACGCTTTTACCCCCGCAGGCGGTAGCGGGTGCGTAACAATTCGAAATCGGAAGGGTGC
>CAZIUO010000050.1:6968-12264 GCA_964542575.1 uncultured Muribaculaceae bacterium | reverse complement strand
CGGCAATGGTGTCGGAGACTGGGCGGCGGGAACATCTTCTGCAAGACTGATTTCACCTGGCCGGGCGTCACGAAGTCTCCCGCAACTGTTTCGTCCGCCGCAATGTTTACCCCTATTTGCGGTGGATGCAAATCCTTGCTGCAGCCAGTCATCAGCATAAGAGCGGCTGCAAGTGTTAAAAATCTTCTGTTCATAGTTTGTATGATTTTGGTCTTTCATACTATAAACGCAGAAATTGCAAAATACTGCATCGGAGGTGAAAAAAAATCGCGAAGGGCGGCAAGGATCTTCGTGTTTTTGTCATTCGTCCGGCTGTGTCTTATTGCGATGCTTTGTTCAAAGCCTCGGCAGGCACCGTAAAGGTGCAGGTCAGGGTCTCTTCCCGGTAGGGATAGGGGGCGTCGGGATCGGTAAGGCGATTGTCAAGCCAGGTGAGATACAGTCCGACTTTCACCGGCAGAGCGAGGGTGAATGTCACATCCGCAACTGCCTTGCTTTTGGGAATCAGGATGGACACCGCACGCTGCAATCTGTAGGCATACTCAAAACCTTCTGACGGTATTGTGCGCTCGCCGTACGGCAGGAAGGCAGCCGCACACAACTCCGGCGAGAGGTCTTCTCCTGCAGGATGCCCGGCGTATCCGGCATCCGCAGTCAGTGTCAGGCCGCCGTCATAATAGATCGTAAAGTCGCAGCGGTCGGCAGCGAGAGTCCCGTAAATATCTTCATAAGCCCGTTCATAGGCCATTCTGACATCATCCGCTTCGGCGCCGAAGTCGGCATATACCTCGTCGCAAGGGGCATAACGGTAGCAGAGCACATTCCCACCGCGGGAGTCCAGCGCCTCATATTTAACTGCGCAGTCCAGTGCAAAGTTCAGGCAGATGTCCCCGGAAGCATCCTCTTTTGCCCCGAGAAAGGCAAGTGTTCCGGAGCGAAGGCATTCGCCGGGGACAAGTGAATTTTCTCTAATATCGCCGACGGCATCCATGCTGGCGCACCCGGCCAGAATCATACCGGTCAGAAGAGCAGAGAAACACAAGAGAATTTTATTCATAACGCGCCAAATCATATATTGCCGAGATTGAATCTGAGCCCTGCGGAGATGGTCATCATAAACGGATGCCGGCTGCGGAAGGTCTCGATGGCCCCCTCCTGCGATGCAGGAGTCCAGGAGAGCTGCGGCTCAGCATATAGGCCCACTCGCGGGCTCAGGGCCGCCTGAACTCCTGCCGCCGCGAGCAGACTGAACACCAGGGCGCTGCCACCGATGCCGACCCCTCCTCGGGAGGCGGCAACCCGGCAGTCTCCCTTGAAGCCCGCCCCGGCATAAGCAGTCAGCCATCCGCGGGCGTCAAATGTCCAGTCAAGCCTTACCGGAACGCCCAGATAATGGGCATACTGGGTCATTGTATGCGGCAAGCCGAGCATCTCAAGAGTGCCGGGAGACAGCGCGTAGGACACTTGCGAAGTGTACATCGAATATTCCAGGCCTGTCGTGACATCCAATCTTCCTGCCACCGAAAACCGCGCGGAGACCCCCGCCACGATAGGACGATAATGCCGCGCGACATTCAGCGGGGCATCCGCAAACATCCCTGCCGAGGCGACACTGAGCGGGCTTGCCTTCTCCCCGCCGCCCGGCAAGCCGAGAGGTATCGCGGATATGTGCGTTTCGATCGTGCTGAGGGCAAGCAGGTCGCCTCGTGCAGGTGCAGGCACCGCAAAAGAATCTTCAATCGGCCAGCCATCAAATATCACGTCCTCGTCATCTGCAGGGAGCACATAGCGCGCGGTGCGGTCGTCGGCATCTTCCGAGGGACGGCTGTCTGCAGTAAAACGTCTTGCGGCATCCGCAGTCCCGTCGTCCGGAGCCGGTGCCGCATCTTCAGAGACATCCCCGCCAGGCAATGACACTTCCGGGGCACCACTCTCCACCGACGGCATACACTCGGGCACGGAGAAGTCCGGCTTTGCTTCCGTTGACGATAAATCCGGCAATACCTCCGGCGTTTCCGCTCCGCCACGTGTCTCTTGACGCACGTCCGCTGATGCCACCACATCGCGCGCAGGCGCAGATTCCTGCACGCCATCATTCCGGTAGCCGAGAATCAGGAATGCCGCAAGGCCCGCCGCCAGCGGGGCTGAGGTCATCCACAGAATACGGCGCCGCCTTTTTGCGGCAGAAGCGGCCGCCCGGCGGGCGTGGAACTGCTGCAAATCACCTTCCGGCAACGGGCTCTCGTACCCCTGCAACGTCTCTTTAATTATATCATCCCAATTATCCATTTTCCTTCAAATACTGTTTTATCTCCTCCCTGAGCTGCTTTCTGGCTCTGGCCAGCTGGCTTGCAGAGCTTTTTTCTCCAATCCCCAGCATCCTGCCGATCTCCCGGTGGGAAATCCCATCAATACAGAAGAGGTTGAACACCAGCCTCCTGATCTCCGGCAGTGCCGCTATCATCTCCAGCAACTTTTCCGGAGGCACCTTCTGTGCATCATTCATAGGCTCTTCCTTGACATCTTCCACCGTGGCCTCGTCCAGCGGAACCGTCCGCCACTTTTGTTTTCTGATTCCGCCCAATGCCATATTTATGGCGATCCGGCTGATCCAGGCATATAGCGACCCTTTTCCGTAATAATTGTAGGAGGAGATCTTTTCCAGGGCGCGAATCATCGCATCGTGCATCAGGTCAGATGCGTCCGCCGCCACCGGTGTATAACGCCGGCAAAGAGTCAGCAGTCGGGGCGCATAGCGCCTGTAGAGCTCGTCTGCCGCCAGGCGGTCGCCGCTGCGGCACAACTCTGCAAGTCTGTCCTCTTCTATCGCGTTATACATCTCAAGTAGCATTATCCTAATAAAGGTACTTGAGAAAATCTTCTCCCGCAAATTACCTTTGTCACTTTACATACTATAAACGAGAGAAATTGCAAAATACTGCATCGGAGGTGAAAAAAAATCGCGGAGAGTTTTCTGACTCTCCGCGATTTTTGTGTGCGATACGCCAGGTTGGGTCAATCGCGCAGGTCGGTGACGATGACCTCTTCCGGCAGGGCTGACTCGTCTATCTTGAAGAAGGTGCCGCCGAATTTCTTTCCGGGGTTCTTAATGCCGGAGACCTTTACCTTGAATGTGACGTCATCGGCGGTGTAGGTGGCGTTGAGATTGCCCTTCTGGTCACGCTTGACGTCGGTCGCGTTCATAAAGGGGAGCGCCTCGTCACTGTCTATCACCAGTTCCTCGCTGGAGGTGTTGTAGAGCCACATCGATGTCCCGTCGCAGCAGATGAGCATATCGGCGCACTCGATGCGGTAGCAGTCGCCCTGCAGATAGGCCTTGCCAGTCTCGTCGCTCACCACCACCCCGTCTTTGTCAACCCCTTTGAGGGTGAATTCCATAGAGAGTGTACCCTGTTTCTTGAGCTCGCCCCAGAGGGTCGCCGCATTGTTCTGCGCACGCAACCCGACGGCGGCGGTGCAGAGCAAAAGTATGGTCAGAATCTTTTTCATAACGGGTTGCTGATGGCAAATCGGGTGCCAAACGCTCTATTGATGATCCAGGGAGGCCAGAATGCGGTCCAGCGTGTCAAAGTCGCTCACCAGCACATCGCGGCTCTTGCTGCCGTTTGCGGGGCCCACTATGCCCGCCGCCTCCAGCTGGTCCATAATTTTGCCGGCGCGGTTGTAGCCGATCTCAAACTTGCGCTGGAGCATGGAAGTGGAGCCCTGCTGGGTCTGCACAAGCATTTTGGCGGCATCCTCGAACAGGGCGTCGCGGCGGGTCAGGTTCACATCCTTGCCCGCACCCTCGCTCTCCTCGTGATACTCGGGGAGCCAGAAGGGGTGGCTGTAGCCGCGCTGGCTGCCGATGAACTGCGTGATGCGCTCGATCTCGGGAGTGTCTATCATGGCGCACTGCACTCGCACCAGATCCTGGCCGGGATAGAGCACCAGCATATCGCCGCGGCCGATGAGCCGCTGCGCGCCCGAAGCGTCGATTATTGTCTTGCTGTCCACGCCCGAATTGACCTTGAAGGCGATGCGGGAGTTGAAGTTGGCCTTGATGGTGCCGGTGATGACGTCGGTCGTGGGCCTCTGGGTGGCGATCACCAGGTGGATGCCCACCGCACGGGCCTTCTGCGCCAGACGGCCGATAGGCTCCTCTATCTCGCGCCCGGCGGTCATCAGCAGGTCGGCGAACTCGTCTATCACCACCACGATGTAGGGGAGGAACTTGTGTCCCTTGAGCGGATTGAGCTTCCGCGCGAGGAACTTCTCGTTGTATTCTGTGATCTTGCGCACCCCGCCGTCGCGCAGCAGGTCATAGCGCGCGTCCATCTCGGTGCAGAGAGAGCGCAGCGTGTGCACCACCTTGGTGGTGTCGGTGATTATGACCTCCTCTGCATCGGGCAGGACCGCCAGGAAGTGCTTCTCCAGCGCGCCGTAGAAGTCCAGCTCCACCTTCTTGGGGTCCACCATCACAAACTTCATCTCGGCGGGATGCTTGGCATAGAGCAGCGAGGCCACGATGGCGTTGAGGCCCACGGACTTACCCATACCGGTGGCACCGGCCACCAGCAGGTGGGGCATCTTGGCCAGATCCAGGAAGAAGGGCTCGTTGGTCACCGTGATGCCGAGCGCCACGGGCAGCTCCATCTTGGGACTCTTCTCGCGGTACTGCGGGGAGTTGAGCACCATCTTGAGCGGCACCACGCTGGGCTTCTCATTGGCCACCTCGATGCCGATGGCGGCCTCCAGCACCAGCACGCGGACGCCCTTGGCGCCGAGCGACATAGCTATGTCCTCTTCCAGCCGCTTGACCTGCGCAATGCGGGTGCCCTCGGCCAGACGGATTTTGTAGAGGGTCACGGTGGGCCCTTTCTTGGCGGAGATGCTGTCCACCCTGATCTTGTAGCTGCCGAGGGTGTGGACGATGCGGTTCTTGTTGCGCTCCATCTCGTCCAGCGATATGTCGTACCACTTGTCTTTGTAGTCGTCCAGCAGAGCCACGGAGGGGAATTCATACTTGGAGAGGTCCAGACGGGGGTTGTAGAGATGCGCCATCTCGTCCTCCTCCATATTTGCCCCGGGGTCGTAGCCGCCGCTCTCCACCGTGATGGTGACCTCCGGGGAGGCGGGAGCGCCGTCATCCACCAAATTTATGGTCTCGCCGGCATCCTCGCCCTCATCGGGGGCATCGGCCGCCGCCGGGGAGGGAGTGTCCTCCAGCATCAGGGGCACGTCATCCGCCTGCCCGGCCTCAAGGCCTGTCAGATCCACGACGTCACCTTCCTGC
>CAZIUO010000050.1:2136-6868 GCA_964542575.1 uncultured Muribaculaceae bacterium | reverse complement strand
GGCTCATCTTCAGAAGGCTCATCTTCCACGGAGGGGAGTTCGGGCTCCGGCTTGGGTTTGCGGGTGAATATGCGCCTGATGAAGTTGTCTATAGAGCGGGCCACACCGCGGCTGCAGAGGATTATCCAGAGCAACAGCAGCAGCGCGTTGACAAGCCCCGCCCCGAGCGGGCCGAGGGTCGCGCAAAGGAACTTGTTGGCAAAATAGCCGTAGGAACCGCCCGCCCCGGTGGCCAGAATCGCCACGTCAAAATAGCCGCACACATACGATGCCGCGAGAGACACCACAATGCAGCCCATCAGGGAGAGCAGGAACGCGCGCATCAGCCGCACCTTGCGGATGCGGAAGCACGCCACCGTAAGGGCGGCCAGAAACACGGGGACGCAGTAGGCCCCCAGCCCGAACAGCCGCGCTATCAGAAAGTCGGCGATGCAATAGCCCATCTTGCCGCAGATGTTCTGGGCCTCGACATACTCCCGCCAGAGGTCGGGGTCGGTCTTGATGCTGTAGTCCGCCTTCCAGGTGAAGATATACGACAGCAGCGAGCCTGCCACCACCACCGTGACGGCGGTGAGCAGCATTCCCAGCAGCACGCGGATCGCGATTTTGCTCTCTTCGCTCAGAAGAGGGCCGCGGGCTCTCTTTTTCTTTTTTTTCTTGGTGGCCATCTGCGGGCGTTAGAAGTTGCTCTTGTGTTTCTTTTTGCCGCGCTTTTTGCCGAACTGCTGCGCGGGACGGGCGTCGAGGGCGCGGGGGCGGTTGAATTCGCCGTGCACGGTGCCCAGCTCGAGCCCTTCGGGGATGGTGATCTTGCCGCCAGCCAGGCGCACCATATCTTTGAGGATTGTCTCGTCCGCCACGGTGTCCTTGTTCCAGATGAGATACTGCTGGCGCATATAGCGGGCCAGGTTGCGGATCATCTCGGCGCGGACGCTCTCGTCTTCTATGCCTGCCACCAGGTCTATCATATTCTCTATGTTGCGGCCGTAGCAGGTGGCCTTGATGGGACGTTTCTCCACCGGAATGGGCTCCGGACGGCTGGCTGCGGAGGCGGGGTGAGGCGCCTCGTAGGGAGAATCTATGTCAAGGTCGTAGCCTGCAATCACATATACGTGGTCCCAAAGCTTGCGCTTGTAGTCGGGGAACTCCTTGAGCGAAGGGTTCAGCAGCGCCATCACATTCACCACAGCCTGTATCTGCTCCGAACGCTTCTGCTTGTCTTCTATCCCCTTGGCCCTCTCTATCATCTTCTGCACGTGCCGGCCGTATTCGGGCAGTATGAGCTTGTCTCTGTATGTATTGTAATCCATATTGTTTTTAGGCTTTGTAAACTACAAAGATAGAATAATTATGTCTATTTTTGATGTAAAATTTCTCAATCAATGGAAACGATTTGGATTGCCGGGGCTGCGGGGCAGCTGGGGCGCGAACTGCAGATCAAACTTGCCGGGAAGGCCGACGTGATTGCCACAGGGCACGAGCTGGACATTCTGGACGCGGCCTGTGTGAAGGCGTTTGCAAGGGAGAGAGGCGTCGGCGCCATAATCAACTGCGCCGCCTACACCGACGTGGAGCGGGCCGAGACCGATCGGGAGCGCTGCTTTGCAGTGAACGCCGACGGGGTGCGCAACCTGTCGGAAGCGGCCCTGAATTGCGATGCCGCCCTGGTGCACATCTCCACCGACTTCGTGTTTGACGGCGGCAAGAGGGAGCCCTACCGCGAGAGCGACGCCACCGCCCCGCTGAGCGTGTACGCAGAGAGCAAGCTGGCGGGAGAGGAGGCATTGCGCAGCACAGGCTGCCGCGGCATAATCGTCCGCACCTCCTGGCTCTACTCCCCCTTCGGCAAAAACTTTATGAAGACGATGCTCCGTCTGGGGCGCGAACGCAGCGAGCTGGGAGTGGTTTGCGACCAGACCGGCTCCCCCACCGCCGCCGACTCCCTGGCAGAGGCCATAGAGGCCGCGCTCCCGCAGATCGGAGAGCGACGCGGAGAGATTTTCCACTACAGCGGCGAGGGGGAGTGCAGTTGGAGCGACTTTGCCGCCGCCATAATGGCCTATTCGGGCCTCGACTGCCGCATCAGGGAAATAAAATCGGACGAGTACCCGCAGAAGGCCACCCGTCCGAAATATTCATATCTTGACTGCTCCCTGTTCCGCCGCGAATTCGGTATCGCGCGGGAGGACTGGCACAGCGCGCTGCAGCGCAACCTGCGCCGCCTTGCAGCGCTATAGCGTGCGCTTGATCTCCACAATCGTGTAGGCTTCGATGACGTCGCCCACCTTGATGTCGTTGAAGTTCTCTATGTTGATGCCGCAGTCGTAGCCGGCGGCAACCTCCTTGACATCGTCCTTGAAGCGCTTGAGAGAGCCCAGCAGGCCGGTGTAGACCACAATGCCGTCGCGGATCACGCGCACCTTGGCGGTGCGGGTCAGCTTGCCCTCCTTGACCATACAGCCGGCGATGGTGCCGACCTTGGAGATCTTGAAGGTCTCGCGGACCTCGGCGGTGGCGGTGACCTCCTCCTTCTCTTCAGGAGCAAGCATACCCTCGATACCGTCCTTGACCTCGTTGATGGCGTCGTAGATGACGGAGTAGAGGCGGATTTCGATCCCCTCCTTCTCTGCCTGGCGGCGGGCATCGGCGCTGGGGCGCACCTGGAAGCCTATGATGATGGCGTTGGACGCCACGGCCAGCAGCACATCCGACTCGGAGATCGCACCCACGGCCTTGTGGATTACATTGACCTTGACCTCCTCCGTGGAGAGTTTGATGAGGGAGTCGGCGAGAGCCTCGATGGAGCCGTCCACATCCGCCTTGAGGATAATGTTGAGCTCCTTGAAGTTGCCGATGGCTATGCGGCGGCCGATTTCCTCCAGGGTGATGTGCTGCTGCGAGCGCAGACCCTGCATACGGAGCAGCTGCTCGCGCTTGTTGGCGATCTCCTTGGCCTCCTTCTCGTCGTCGAGCACATTGATGGTGTCGCCGGCGGCGGGGGCGCCGTTGAGGCCGAGCACAGACACGGGGGTCGCGGGACCCGCCTCGGTGATCTTCTGCCCGCGCTCGTTGAACATAGCCTTCACGCGGCCGGTGTAGCAGCCCGCCAGCACAATGTCGCCGACGTGCAGCGTACCGCCCTGAATCAGCACGGTGGCCAGATAGCCGCGCCCCTTGTCGAGCGAGGATTCCACCACGCTGCCCACGGCGCGCTTGTTGGGGTTGGCCTTGAGATCCAGCAGATCGGCCTCAAGCAGCACCTTCTCCAGCAGCTTGTCCACGTTGGTGCCCTTCTTGGCGGAGATTTCCTGGCACTGGTATTTGCCGCCCCAGTCCTCCACCAGGATATTCATATTTGCCAGCTGCTCGCGGATCTTCTCTCCGCTTGCTCCCGGCTTGTCTATCTTGTTGATTGCAAACACCATCGGCACGCCGGCCGCCTGCGCGTGGTTGATGGCCTCCACTGTCTGGGGCATCACGGCGTCGTCGGCTGCGATTATGATGATGGCGATGTCGGTGAGCTTGGCTCCGCGGGCACGCATCGCCGTGAAGGCTTCGTGGCCCGGGGTGTCGAGGAATGTGATGCGGCGGCCGTCGGGCAACTCCACATTGTAGGCACCGATGTGCTGGGTGATGCCGCCGGCCTCGCCCGCGATGACATTGGACTTGCGGATGTAGTCCAGCAGGGAGGTCTTGCCGTGGTCCACGTGACCCATCACGGTGATGATGGGGGGTCTGGGCACCAGATCCTCGGGACGGTCGGCCTCCTGCTCAAGAGCCTCCTGCTCGTCGGCGGTGGTGAACTCTATCTTATAGCCGAACTCCTCGGCCACCAGCACCAGCACGTCGGCCTCGAGCCTCTGGTTGATGGAAACCATCTGGCCCAGGTTCATGCAGGCCTCTATGACCTTGGTCACGGGGGTGTTGTTCATCATTATGGCAAGCTCGTTTACGGTGACGAACTCGGTGACTCTCAGAATATTGCTGGTCAAGCTCTCCTGCTGCAGGTTTTCCTGCTGCTTCTGCTCGAAAATCTCGCGCTTCTCGCGGCGGTGCTTGCTGCCCTTGGTCTTGCCGCGGCTCTCGGTGAGGCGGGCGTAGGTCTCCTTGATCTGACGCTGTACCTCGTCGGCATCGGCCTCTGCGCGCACGAACTTCTCGGGGGCGCTGTTCTGATTCTTCTTGCGGCGGTTCTTGTCGCCTGCGCCGGCACCCGCTGCGGCGTATGAGCCGGGCTTGTTGATGTCGACCTTGGCGGGCTGGTTGTGGATGCGCTCGCGCTTTTTCTTCTTGTCGCGCGCTCCGCTCTTGGAGCGGGTATCTTCAAGATTGATCTTGCCCAGCACCACGGGGCTCTTGAGCTGCTCCACCTTTATCTCGATATGCTCGATTGCGGGCTTCTCGGGAGCCTGGGGCTCCTCTTTCTGCTCTGCGGCAGGCTGAGGCTCGGATGCGGACTCGGTCTTGGGTTCCTCCTTGGCTTCCGGCGCCGGTGCGGGCTTTTCTGCGGGGGATTGTGCAGGCTTCACCGGGCGGTTGTGGGAGTCGAGATCGATGTGGCCGAACACCTTGAGTCCGGGGCCCTGGGCGGGCTCTGAAGCCTCGGGAGCCTCGGGAGCGGCACTGCCGGCAGGCTCTTCTGCAGGGCGGTTTTCGGCTGCGGGAGCCTCTGACTTGGGCTCCGCCTTGACTTCGGGCTCGGCGGCAGTTTCCGGTGCGGGTTCTGCCTTCG
>CAZIUO010000050.1:0-2036 GCA_964542575.1 uncultured Muribaculaceae bacterium | reverse complement strand
GGCTTCTCTGCGGCGGGCTTCTCCTCGGCAGGCTTGGGCGCGGAATGTCCGCCGTCCAGGATGTTGGTCCTGATGTTGAGCTCATCGGCCTCCTCTTCCACCGCCTTGTTGCGGGCAGTCTCGGTGATCTCCTTCACGGTGATGGCCACCTCGCGGGACTTCTCCTTGAGCTGATGGTCCTTTGCGAACTCCTTCTCCACGAGGGCATACGCCTCCTCGGAGAGCTGAGCGCCGGGATTGGCCTCTATCTCTATCCCCTTCTTTCCCAGGAACTCCACCAGAGTGCCCAGAGAAATGTTAAAATCCTTTACTACTTTGTTTGCTCTTATTTTTGACATCTTTATCCCCCTATGATTTATCTGTTATTCAAACTCGGAACGGAGTATCTTCTGGACCTCCTCCACTGTCTCGTCTTCAAGGTCGGCACGGCGGCTGATCTCCTCCACGGGGAGGGCCAGCACGCTCTTGGCGGTGTCAAGCCCGATGCCTTTGAGGGCATCGATGATCCAGGTGTCGATCTCGTCGCTGAAGTCCTCCAGCAGTACATCCTCCTCCTCGCCGGCGGCCTCGTTCTCGTCAGCCTCGCGGTAGGCCTCTATCTGGTAGTCTATCAGCATACCTGCAAGCTTGATGTTGCAGCCGCCCTTGCCGATGGCCACTGAGACCTCGGAGGGCTTGAGATATACGTTGACGGTCTTGGTGGCCTCGTTGAACTCCATAGAGGAGATCTTTGCGGGAGAGAGGGCGCGCTGCAGCAGCAGCTGCTTGTTGTTGGTCCAGTTGATCACGTCGATGTTCTCGTTGTGCAGCTCCTTCACGATGCCGTGGATACGGGAACCCTTGACGCCCACGCAGGCGCCCACGGGGTCGATGCGGTCGTCGTAGGACTCCACTGCCACCTTGGCCCGCTCGCCGGGGATGCGCACCACCTTCTTGATGGTGATAAGGCCGTCGAAGATTTCGGGAACCTCCTGCTCGAAGAGTTTCTCAAGGAAGAGGTTGGAAGTGCGGGAGAGTGTGATGACGGGCGAGTTGTTGCGCATCTCCACGCTGGAGATGATGGCCTTCACGGTGTCGTCCTTGCGGAAGAAGTCGGAGGGGATCTGCTCACTCTTGGGCAGAACCAGCTCGTTCTTGTCCTCGTCGTGGATCACGGCGCCCTTCTTCCAGGACTGGTGCACCTGGCCCACGATGATTTCGCCGATGCGCTCCTTGTATTTGTTGTAAAGGTTGGCCTTGTCGATGTCCATAATGCGGCCGGCAAGATTCTGACGGATGTTGAGAATGCCGCGGCGGCCAAACTGGCTCAGCTTGACCTCCTCGGAGAAGTCCTCGCCGATGTCGTAGGAGTCGTCGACCTTGCGGACATCCTCCAGCGAGATCTGGGTTGCGGGGTCTTCCACCGTCTCCACCACCTCGCGGGTGCGCCAGATTTCAAAGTCGCCCTTGTCGATGTTGATCACTATATCGAACTTGGAGCCTTCGCCGTACATCTTCTCGAGCTGTGCACGGAAAGCCTCCTCCAGGACGCTCATCATCGTCGGCCTGTCTATGTTCATGCCCTCTTTGAATTCAGCAAAAGTGCTGACAAGATTTAACCCTTCCATTTGTCGTTAAAATTTTATTATAGGTTTTGCTGTTTTGATTTCTTCGTATGTAAGGTGCTCCACCACGGTCTCCTTGGCCGCCTTTTTGCCCTCGACTTTTTTCTGTCGGGAGATTTCGATGCCGCCCTCGTCTGCAGAGAGCAGGTCCGCCTTGATGCGGGAGCCGCTCTTGAGGGTGATCTGGATTTCGCCGCCCACGGCCTTTTTCCACTGCCGCAGCACCTTGAAGGGTGCGGTGAGGCCGGCGCTGCCGATGGTGAGGGAATAGTCCTCCTCGTCGCGGTTTACAAATTCCTGAATGTAGCGGGTCATGTCCACGCAATCGTCGAGGGTCACGTCGCGCTCGTCGGCCTCGATGGTGACCTCGACATCGTTGTCGGACGAAATCTCCACCGATACCACAAAGAGCCCGTGCTCCTGCGTATAGCG
>CAZIUO010000049.1:0-12270 GCA_964542575.1 uncultured Muribaculaceae bacterium | reverse complement strand
ACTCTCCTGCGCTCCCGGGGGTCCTAAAAAAATCGAGGGACTGTCCAGCCCCTCGATTTCGGCCACAAATATAACCTTTATGGCTTTATTGTGCAAATTTTATTACATTTGCACCCCACACATTTAAAACTTTTTTGAAAATGACTATTTCAGCAAGGGAAATTGCAGAACATCTGGGCGGCGACATCATCGGCAACCCCGATGTACAAGTCTCTTCTCCTGCGAGAATCGAATACGGCAAGAGCGGCAACATCTGCTTTCTTGCCAACCCCAAATACGAGAAATACCTCTACACCACCGGCGCCAGCGTGGTGCTGGTGAACCGTTCTTTCACCCCCAAAGAGCCGGTGAAAGCCACGATGATAGCCGTGGACGACGCCTATCAGGCGGTGGCCGACCTCCTGGAGCACTTCTCCGCCCTCAAGAGCTCGCGCCGCAAGGCCAACCCCGTGGCCTGCCTGCTGAATGCCGGCCGCACCGTGCGGGGCAAAGTGGGCCGCGGCACCTACATCGGCGACTACACCGTCGTGGAGCGCAAGGCCACGGTGGGCCGCGACTGCCAGATTTATGCGCAGGTTTACATCGGCGAGGGCGCCAGCATCGGCAACAATGTGACCATCTACCCCGGCGTCAAGATTTACCACGACTGCGTGGTGGGCAACAACTGCATACTCCATTCGGGCTGCGTCATCGGCGCCGACGGCTTCGGATTCGCCCCGCGCGAAGACGGCACCTACAAGAAAATCCAGCAGACCGGCAACGTGGTGCTGGAAGACAATGTGGAAATCGGGGCCAACACCTGCGTGGACCGCGCCGTGATGGGCTCCACCACAATCCACAAGGGGGTCAAGCTGGACGACCTCATAATGATAGGCCACAATGTGGAGGTGGGGGCCAACACCGTGATGGCCGCAATGTGCGGCATTGCGGGCAGCACCCATATCGGAGAGCACTGCGTCCTGGGCGGCCAGGTAGGCCTCGGCGGGCACATCCACGTGGCGGACCACACTTCGTTCGCCGCCAAGACGGGGCTGATGCACGACCAGAAAGAGCCGGGCCAGGTCCTTATGGGCCACCCCGCCCTCCCCTATATTCATTTTATGCGCTCCTACGCCACCTTCAAGAAAAACGGAGAAAAGAAAAACTGATGCAGCATACACTTAAAAAATCATACACATTCACGGGCAAGGGGCTCCACACCGGGGCTCCCGTGTCGATGACCATCCGCCCCGCCGAGGCGGGCAGCGGCATCCGCTTTGTGCGCACCGACATCGGCCCAGGCGCCACAGTGCGCGCCCTGGCCACCAATGTGGGGGACACGTCGCGCAGCACCGCCCTCACAGAAAACGGCGCCACGGTGATCACGATAGAGCACCTGATGAGCGCGGCCAACGGCCTCGGGGTGGACAATATGCTGGTGGAGCTCTCCGCAGCGGAGGTCCCCATCCTCGACGGCAGCGCCCTGCCCTATGTGCAGGCCATCACCGCCGACGGCCTGCAGGAGCAGAGCGCCCCGCGCAAATACCTCGCGCTGCGCGAACCCTTCCGCTACAGCGAGGAGGGGGGTGCCTCAATCGAGATTCTCCCCTCGGACGAGAGCGAGATGCGACTCTCCATCGACTTCAACTCCAAGGTGCTGGGGCTGCAGAATTTCAAGTACAATGCCGGCGTGGACTACGCCTCGCAGATTGCCCCCTGCCGCACCTTCTGCTTCCTGCACGAGCTGCAGTTCCTCCTCTCCAAGGGGCTCATCAAGGGGGGCGATATGGACAACGCCATAGTGATTGTGGAGCATATGCCCGACGAGGCGACCCTGCAGAGTCTCAAATCGTTCTTCGGCCTGGAGAGCCTTGAGGTCAGGGAGGGTTACCTGAGCAACCTGCAGCTGCACTTCCCCGACGAAATCGTCCGCCACAAGATGCTGGATATGATAGGCGACTTCGCGCTGCTGGGGGCGCCGCTCAAGGGCACAATAATTGCAAGCAAAACCGGCCACCGCGTGAACACGGCGGTATGTAAAAAATTACTGGAAACCAATTTACTCTATACCATTGATGCAAACTGACAATTTATCCTATATTCACCCGAATGCCAAAATCGGCAAGAACGTGGTGATTGAACCCTTCTGCTACATAGCAGAGAATGTAGAGATAGCCGACGGATGCCGCATCTGCTCGCACGCAGTCATCTACGACTATGTCAAACTGGGCAAGGATTGCCAGGTATTCCCCGGAGCGGTGATAGGAGCCGTGCCCCAGGACCTCAAATACGACGGCGAGGTCTCCTGGGTGGAGATCGGAGAACGCACCACCATCCGCGAATGCGCCACGGTGAACCGCGGCACCGCCGCCAGCGGCAAGCGCCTCACCAAAATCGGCGACGACTGCCTGATAATGTCCTACGCGCACGTAGCGCACGACTGCCGCATCGGCAACCACTGCATTATCGTGAGCCACGTGGGTCTGGCGGGCGAGACCGATGTCGATGACTGGGCAATCGTGGGGGGCGGCACAATGGTGCACCAGTTCACCCACATCGGCGCCCACGCAATGCTGGGAGGCGCAAGCGCCGCCAACAAGGACATCCCTCCCTACATACTCTGCGCGGGCCGTCCCATCTTCTACGAGGGGATCAACATCGTGGGCCTGCGCCGCAGAGGCTTCAGCAACGCCGACATCGAGGAGATCAAGGGGGTCTACAAAATCATCTACGAAGAGAACAACAATGTCTCCAACGCCCTTGCAATCGTAGAGGAGAGATACCCCGACGGCAAGTTCGCCAAGGAGATCTGCGACTTCATACGCGCCTCCAAGCGCGGCATCTGCTGCCGCCGTGGAGAGTAGCGCCATACTGCTGAGCACAGCATACTTCGCCCCGGTGCACTACTTCGGTGCAATTGCCGGGGCGAAGTCTGTGCAGATAGAGGCGTGCGAGACCTTCCAGAAGCAGAGCTACCGCAACCGCTGCGTGATTTACTCGCCCGACGGGGCGCAGACCCTGCTGGTGCCGGTGCTGCACAAGGGGAGCCGCTTTATCCGCGACATCAGAATCGACTACAGCAAGAACTGGGTGCACCTGCACAAGCGCGCCCTGGCCACCGCCTACGGCCCCTCTCCCTACTACACTTATTATAAGGACGACATCGAGGCCATCCTGGACCGGCACCACACCTTTCTCTTTGACCTCAACTGCGAGGCGACGGCAAAGCTGATGGAGCTGCTGCAGCTCCCTTCTGAAATAACCTTCACCGCCGATTACGACAAGGCGCCCGCCGCAGCGGCCGACCTCAGGGAGGCCATCCACCCCAAGAAGGCCCCCGCCGCGCCGCAGAAGCAGTATTACCAGGCGTTCTGCGCCCGCCACGGCTTTCTGGGCGGCCTCTCCGCGCTGGACCTGCTCTTCTGCGAAGGGCCCGAAGCGGCCGGGTATCTATAGGCATTCCGCCGCAAATTGATTATATTCGCTCTGATATCTCCGAGACCGATGAAACCTACGCTGCGCCTCACAGCCCTGCTGCTGACCTTGCTGCTCCTGACCGGGGCGGCCAAGAGCGACGATGCGCGCGAACGATACATCAGGGAGTGGAGCGCCACCGCCGTGAAGGAGATGGCCGCATCGGGTGTGCCGGCCAGCATCACCCTGGCGCAGGCCTGCCTGGAGTCGGCCAACGGCACTTCCACCCTCGCCACGGCGGCCAACAACCACTTCGGCATCAAGTGCCGCGGCTGGAAGGGGGCCCGCTATCTGCACGACGACGATCTCAAGGACGAGTGCTTCCGCAGCTACGACGATGCGGCGCAGTCGTTCAGCGACCATTCCGACTTCCTGCGCTACAACGACCGCTACTCGTCGCTGTTCGAGCTGGACATCACCGACTATCGGGGGTGGGCGCGCGGCCTCAAGAAGGCCGGCTACGCCACCGACCCCGCCTACGCCGAGAAGCTGATAAAAATCATTGAGGATTACAAGCTCTACGAATACGACCGCCTCAGCACCTCCGCCGCCGGCGGCGTGACGGCTCCCCCCTCCCCCGCCTCGATAGAGCGGCCGCGCGAGGTCGCGGAGGCCCCGCTGCACTTCAGGCCCCGCAGCCTGGGGACCGTCACCATAGAATACACCCTCTACGAGAAGTACGGGCTCATCTACATAATCGCCAACGGCACCGAGACCTACGCCTCCCTGGCGCGGCAGTTCGATCTGTTCCGCGCAGAGCTGCTCCGATTCAACGAAGAGAAGAAGGACCACACAATAGAGGCGGGGACAATCGTGTATCTGCAGGCCAAGCGCAATCAGAGCACACGCGACCTTGCCCGGCACGTGGTGCAGGAGGGGGAGACAATGAAGCAGATTTCGCAGCGGTTCGGGGTCAAGCTCAAGAATCTCTACAAGTTCAACGGTATGAAGAGGGGGAGCGAACCCGAGACGGGCAGCATAATCAACCTGTGCAAAGTGAAAAATGAAAAAAAGTAAGAAGAGAAGCAGACTTGTGCGCATCGCCGCAGCGGTCCTGGCCCTGGGATTTGTGGCCGCAGCCGCCTTCGGCATCTATTATTACACGACATTCCTCAAGAGCAACAGCCGCGCGCAGTGCGGCGCAGTGAACATCTACCGCGCCACCGACTACTCCGGGCTGCTGGACAGCCTGAGCGCGAGCGGCGCCGTGGCCGATATGCAGTCGCTGCGCAGGGCCGCCTCCCGAATGGACCTGGAACACACCTTCAAGCCGGGTCACTACGAGCTGCAGGGGGGCTTGAACAACAAGCAGATAGTGCGCATATTCTCCCACGGCTGGCAGACCCCCGTGAAGCTGCTCGTGAGGCCCGGCCTGCGCGACCTCAAGGCCCTCGCCACCGCCCTGGGGGCGCAACTTGAAGCCAGCCCCGAAGAAATCCTGGAGGCGATGGGCGACCGGCAGATGATGGAGGCGCACGGCTTTGACAGCGCCACCTACATCGGGATGTTCATCCCCGACACATACGAAGTGTACTGGACAATCACCCCGCTGCAGCTGCTGGACCGCTTCTGGAAGGAATATGAGGCATTCTGGAACGAGAGCCGCACCGCCAAGGCGGCCGCCGCCAATCTGAGCCGCAGCGATGTTATGACCCTGGCCTCGATAGTGATAGAGGAGACCAAATACGAGCCCGAGATGCCCACAATCGCCGGAGTCTACATCAACCGGCTCAAGCGGGGGATGCTGCTGCAGGCCGACCCCACGGTGAAATATGCCGTGAACGACCCCTCGCTGAGGCGGATTCTGGGGGTGCACCTGCAGGTGGATTCGCCCTACAACACATATAAGCACGCAGGGCTGCCGCCGGGGCCCATCTGCATCCCGGCAAAATGCGCCATAGAGGCCACCCTCAACTACCAGCACCACAATTATCTCTATTTCTGCGCCCACGACAGCTTCAACGGGCGGCACAACTTTGCCACCAACCTCTCGGAGCATATGGCAAATGCGCGCAAGTTCCACCGCGCGCTGGATGCCCGCCAGAAGGCCAAGGGCAATTAAGGGCGCTTCTGAGAAATCGCGTAGGTCTTGAACTCCTCCGCCAGATAGCTCTCGGGGAACACCTCGCGGGCCTGCGAGAGCATTTCTCCCAAATCTTTGTAGCGGGAAGAGAAGTGCCCCAGCAGCAGCCGCCCCGCCCCCGCCTCGAGGGCGGTCTGCGCCGCCATCCGGGAGGTCGAGTGGTAATACTTGAGCGCCTGGGAGGCCATCTCGTCGCTGTAGGTGGAGTCGTGGTAGATGAGGTCGGCCCCCTGCACATAGCCGCTCAGAGCCGGGAAGGGGGCGGTGTCGCAGCAGTAGGCCAGCTTTCTGGGGATGTAGGGGATGTAGGTGTAGTCCTCCGCACGCAGCATTATGCCGTCGCGCGGCACGTCCTCCCCCCGCTTGAGCATCCCGATTTCCGTGAGGGTGAGGCCGCTGGGGCCGATGAACTCCTTGCGGATGTTGCGCAGCGGCATTTTCTCCTGAAACAAGAAGCCGAATGCGCTCACGCGATGCCTGAGCGGGAAGGCATACACCTCCATCTGCCGCTTCTCAAGAATTTTCTCCTTGTCGCGCATCTTCAGGGGGGTGAAGACTATCTCATATTTGACGCCGTCGGCAAAGTTGGCGTTGAAGAAATCCAGAATCGCGGCGAAGCCCTCCGGGGCGTAGATATACAGAGGGGCGGTGCGCCCCTGCATCGCCATTGTGGAGAGCAGCCCGAATATGCCGAAGATGTGATCTCCGTGCAGATGCGACAGCAGTATGTTGTCTATGCTGCCGAAGCCCACGCCGCACTGCAGCAGGCGCGTCTGGCACCCCTCTCCGCAATCCACCAGAAAGCGGTGGTTGTGCACGCGCACCAGATGGCAGCTGGTGTGCCTCAGCGGCGTGGCGCTGGCGCTGGCGGTGCCGAGTATCGTCATAGAGAAATCCATACGGAGTCAAAGGTATAAAAAAATGGGACGCCCCGAGAGGCATCCCACTTTTACATATGAGGAAAATTGTTACTTCTGCTCTGCTTCCATAGACTCGCGCAGTGCAGCCAGGTCGCTGATGTCGCCGAATGTGGTGACCTCGTTGGCAGCATTGTTCTGCTTCATAACCTTGGAAGTGGACATCTCGTCGCTGTTCTTGGGGTTGACGTCGTCCTTCTTTGCCTTCTCGAAGGTGCGGGTGTGGGAAAGGATGAGCTTGCGGGAGTTCTTGTTGAACTCGAGCACCTTGAAGGGAAGAGTCTCGCCCTCCTTGATGGTGGAGCCGTCCTCTTTTACCATACCCTTGGATACCACGAAGCCCTCGAGGCCGTTTTCAAGAGCGACGGTAGCGCCCTTCTCGGATGCGGAAACCACCTTGCCGTCGTGAACTGAGCCGGGGGTGTAGATTGACTCGTACTCCTCCCAAGGGCTGGGTTCAAGCTGCTTGTGGCCGAGGCTGAGGCGGCGGATGTTGGGCTCGATGTCAAGCACGACAACCTCGATGCTGTCGCCTACGTTGACAACCTCGCTGGGGTGTTTGATCTTCTTGGTCCAGCTCAGGTCGCTGATGTGGATCAGACCCTCGACACCCTCGTCAAGCTCTACGAACACACCGAAGTTGGTGATGTTGCGCACAGTTGCGGTGTGCTTGCTGCCGATGGGATATTTCTCTGCGATAGACTGCCAGGGATCCTCTTTGAGCTGCTTTACGCCCAGGGAGATCTTGCGCTCTTCGCGGTCGAGGGAGAGAACGACTGCCTCTACCTCGTCGCCTACCTTGAAGAAGTCCTGTGCAGAACGCAGGTGGAGGCTCCAGCTCATCTCGCTCACGTGGATCAGACCCTCTACGCCGGGCTGAATCTCCACGAATGCGCCGTAGTCTGCGATGACGACTACTTTACCCTTGACCTTGTCGCCAACCTTGAGGTTGGGATCGAGAGCATCCCAAGGGTGCGGGTAGAGCTGCTTGATGCCGAGAGCGATGCGCTTCTTGACCTCGTCGAAGTCGAGGATGACGACTTTGATCTTCTCGTCCAGCTTGACAACCTCTTCGGGGTGGTTTACGCGGCCCCAGCTCAGGTCGGTGATGTGCACCAGACCGTCAATGCCGCCGAGGTCGACGAATACGCCGTAGGAAGTGATGTTCTTGACAACACCCTCGACAACCTGGCCCTTCTCAAGCTTGGCGATGAGATCGGCCTTCTGAGCCTCGAGCATAGCCTCTTCCAGAGCCTTGTGGGAAACCACAACATTGCGGAAGTCGCTGTTGATCTTCACGATCTTCAGGTCGAGAGTCTTGTTTACATATGCGTCGTAATCCCTGATGGGCTTTACTTCTATCTGAGATCCCGGCAGGAAGGCCTCGATACCGAAGACGTCCACGATCATACCGCCCTTGGTGCGGCACTTCACGTAACCCTTTACGATTTCGTCCTTCTCGAACGCCTCGTTCACGCGGTCCCAAGAGCGCAGCGAACGTGCACGTTTGTGAGAGAGCACCAGCTGGCCCTTCTTGTCCTCTGTGTTCTCCACGAACACCTCGACCTTGTCGCCGATCTGGAGGGTATCCTCGCAGTATTTGAATTCGGCGGCGTTGATCACAGCCTCGCTCTTGTAGCCGATGTTGACCACAACTTCGCGTTTGTTCTTGGCTACGA
Source organism: uncultured Muribaculaceae bacterium (assembly GCA_964542575.1). Taxonomy (GTDB): domain Bacteria; phylum Bacteroidota; class Bacteroidia; order Bacteroidales; family UBA932; genus Equibacterium. Next base: position 4,138 of record CAZIUO010000049.1, on the reverse strand, counting down.
CAGTACCTTCGATGACTTCGCCCTCGGCGATGTGGGAGAGGGAGTTCTCATACGCCTCTTTGGTGGCGTTCACGTCATACTTGCCGGCATTGTCGGTCTCGAACGCCTCCCAGTCGAAGGTGTCGTTGTTTGCAGAAGCGTTGCTTGCGACAGGCGCCTTTTTCTCCTCAACGGGAGCGGCCTCTGTCTGCAGAGCTTCCTGCTCGAGATTTTGTTCTTTTTCCATTTTAATTAACTTTTTGTTTTATAAGTAATTGGACATTATTTATAGACCCCTTGAAGCCAAGGGGAGCGCAAAGATAGTCAAAAAAGGGGGAAATGCAAACGCCCAGAGCAAGTTAGAGCATTTTGCGGCGGCGGAAAATCACCAGCACCACGCCCACCAGCAGCAGCATTATCAGCATTATCATCAGAAAATCGGCGATGCCGCCTATCAGGGGCAGCTGCACGTTCATTCCGTAGATGCTCGCCACCAGCGTGGGGGGCATCAGCAGCAGGCTCACCAGGGTGAAGACCTTCATAATCTTGTTCTGATCCAGGTTGATGAGACCTATCACGGTGTTCTGCAGATATTCCAGACGCTCGAATATGAAGTTGGTGTGGTTTATAAGCGAGGAGATGTCCTTGAGCAGGCCGGAGAGGCGGCCGTTGATTTCGTCGGGGGTCTTCTCGCTCTTGAGCACGCTGGAAATCATACGCTGCTTGTCCACTATGTTCTCGCGCACCATCATAGTGTTTTCCTGCAACTGGTTGATGTCGATGAGGAAGTCCTCGTTGACATTCTCTCCCAAGCTGACGTGGCGGCTGTACTGCTCCACCTCCTTGCTCATCAGCTCAATCATATCGGCATCCATATCGATGCGGTTGTCGAGGATGCCCACCAGAACGTGGAATCCCGTGGGATAATAGCGGATGCCGGCGGTGATGCGCCGCTGGATGTCGGTGAAGCTGCGCAGGGCGGCCTGGCGCACCGACACGATGGTCATTCCGCAAAGTATGAAGGAGACCGACTCCATAGAGTAGTTCTCCGGCCCGGGAATCAGAAAGTTGGTGTTGATGAATATGGAGGCGTCGTCTTCGCTGTAGCGGGAAGAACTCTCGATCTCCTCTGCCTGCGCGCGGCTCTGCAGGGTGGTGTGCAGGTAGCTCTCCACAGCCCGTTTCTCCTCCCCTTCTGGGTCGAACAGGTCAAGCCAGAGCACGCTCTCGCGGGGGAGTGCGGGCAGCAGTTCAATATTGTCTGTGGATGTGAATTTTGATTCGTCGTTCCTGTAAAAAATTTCGATCATGACTCTTCCGGGCTTTAAAGGGGTTGATAACTGGGCTTTGTCAGCAGGCAGATATCAGCACCCGGGCTCGGGGGGTCGTCTTTACGAATTTTATGTTGAGAACGGAAATCACTTGCGATTATTTACAATTGTGCAAATGTAAGTATTTTTTCTAAAAAACAACGTGCTCCAGCAATATCTTGATGCCGATGGCTATCAGGATCAGGCCGGCCACGATGCCCGCCTTGCCTCCGAGCACCTTCTTGAAGGCGCTGCCCCCCAGCAGGCCTATCGCGGAGATGGCCGCGGTGCAGCCGAACACCATTATGCCGGCAGCCGCGAGTTTGATTGCGGGGAGGTCCATCATCGCAAAGGAGATGCCCACCGCAAGGGCGTCGATGCTGGTGGCGACCGCCGTGAGCAGCAGCATAGAGGGCTTCATCAGGTCGGTGTGGCTCTCCTCTTCTCCGCCGCGAAGCTCTTCAACAATCATTTTGCCGCCGATAAACAGCAGCAGGGCAAAGGCTATCCAGTGGTCGAACGTGGTGATGAGGTCCAGGAAGGCGTAGCCCAGCAGCCAGCCGGCTGCGGCAAAGGCGGCCTGCACAAACCCCATCACGAAGTCTATTTTGAGGTGGGCCGCAAAGGGGACGCGGTCGCGGGTGGCGCTGTAGGCCATGGATACCGCAAGGGTGTCGGCGCAGAGGCCCAGCGCAATCAGAAAAATTTCAAGGTATGACATTTTATATGGTAAATGGTTGTCTGTTTACGATTGCTTTGCCCAACGTGAACTCGTCGGCATACTCGAGGTCGTCGCCGAATGCGATGCCGCGCGCTATGGCAGAGACCTTGACCCCCAGGGGGGCGAGGCGGCGGTAGATGAACAGGGAGGTGGTCTCCCCCTCCATATCGGTGTCCAGCGCCAGCACGACCTCCTTTATCTCCCCCTTGCCGACCCGCTCGCAGAGGGCGGCGATGGGCAGGTCGTCGGGCCCCACCCCGTCCATCGGGGAGATGACCCCGCCCAGCACGTGGTAGAGGCCGTGGTACTGGGCGGTGTTCTCTATGCTGAGCACGTCGCGCAGGCTCTCCACCACGCACACCAGGCTGCGGTCGCGCGAATTGTCGCCGCATATCGGGCAGAGGCCGTCGTCGCTGATCATATTGCACTCGGGGCAGTAGCGGATGTTGGCGCGCATATCGCTGATGGCGGCGGTGAACTTGTCCACATTGGCCTTGGGGCTGTGCAGCAGGTGCAGGGCAAAGCGCAGTGCGCTCTTGCGCCCCACGCCGGGGAGCGTAGATATCTGCTCCACTGCATCTTCCAGCAGCTTGGACTGATAATTACTTCTGTACATTTGCTTTGCAGGCATTCTTGGCCCGGCGCACCGAGCCATATTTCAATACAAGTTCCCTGGCGCTTTTTTCGTCGAGAGAGGGGGCCTCCGACATCAGTGCGGCGGCCGCGCTCTGCAGGAATGCGTCTGACTTTTCTGCAGAGGTTTCCCGACAGCCGATGCCGCAGAGGGAGATTGTCTCCTCCAGCACCGCGTCCAGAGCCATCTGCAGCAGGGCTTTCACCTTGAGCGGGCGCGTCTGCTGCAAAATCTGTACCTCGAGACAAACGCGTTCCTGCGCCGCTGAGAGCGGGGCCGAGGCGGGGTCGGAGGCGATGCAGGCGGACAGAATCCCCTTGCGGGAGGCGCCGCGCAGCCCGTCGGCAAAAAGAGCGGGGGCGTCGCCGCCGTCCGCCACAAGAAAGGCGTCGCGCGGGGTGATGCCCGCCGCGGCGAGGCACTCCCAGGCAGTCTGCCCCTCCTGAATCTCAAGGGAGTTGAAGAAGCCTTCCGGTGCGCCGCAGAGCTGCGGCACGCCGCTGCCCCACCCGATGCAGAATATCCGCCCTCCGGAGGCCGCACGGGCGGCGATTTTGCCGCAGAGCCGCTGCAGCGCAGGCTCCGAGCGCTCCAGAGAGTCGCACAGCGCGCGGTTGACAGCGAATATGGTCTGCAGCTGCGACACTTACTGCCGGCTTTTGTGGTATTCTGCCAGCGCATCTATCGCCGAGGTCATCCGAGGCCCCAGCTTGAAGCCGGCATTGCGGAATATCTGGCCCAGGATGTCCTGATAGACCTCCGCCACGCTGCCCACGAAGCCGACGCTGTAGCGGCGGGCATCGTAGCGGGCCACATTGCGGGAGACGAATGCCTGCAGGCTCTCCTCTATGAGGGCTTTGATGTAGGGGTGGTTGCGGTGTTCGGCGATGAAGGGGGAGAAGCTTGCCAGGTAGCGTCCGGCGCCGCTTTCGCGGTAGACCTTCTGCACGATGGTCTCATAGCTGAGGCCGTAGCGCCTGGTGAGCTCTTTTTCCAGCGCGGCGGGGAGCAGGCCTTTGACATAGTCGCCCAGCAGCATCTTGCCCATATTGGCGCCGCTGCCTTCGTCGCCCAGTATGTAGCCGCCGGCACGGGTGACGCCGGTGATGGCGGTCCCGTCCCAGAAGCAGCAGTTGGAGCCGGTGCCGATTATGCAGGCGATGCCGCTCTTTTCGCCGAAGAGGGCGCGGCAGGCGGCCAGCAGGTCGCTCTCCACAGCTATCTCAGCTGCGGGGAAGGTCTTTGCAAGGCTCTCTTCAAGGGTTTTACGGCCTTCGCCCACGGCGCCGGCGCCGTAGAACCAGACTTTCTCTACGGATGCGCCCGCAAAGGGGGCGACTTCGTCCGCGAGGACTTTGCCGATTTCTTCCGCGCTCAGCTGCACGGGGTTAAGACCCTTGGTGGCGAGGCTCTTTGCCGCGCCGTCTCCGATAAGGCGCCAGCTTGTGTTCGTAGCGCCGCTTTCTGCAATCAACTGTATCATAACGTTTCCTA
>CAZIUO010000048.1:0-12429 GCA_964542575.1 uncultured Muribaculaceae bacterium | reverse complement strand
GAGAAGATTATCGCCTCCTCCTTGCCCACGAACTTGGCCAAGCGGGCCTCTGTCTGCTCGTGGATGTCCAGGGAGCCGTTCAGAAAGCGGCTGCCTGCGCAGCCGGAACCATACTTTTTAACAGCCTCGATGGCCGCCTCCTTTACCTTGGGGTGGTTTGCCAGGCCAAGATAGCAGTTGGAGCCGAACATCAGGATTTTCTTGCCGTTGATCACGACCTCATCGCCCTGTTCGCTGCTGATGGGGCGGAAATAAGGATACACTCCAAGTGCCTTGTATTCGTCCGGTGCGGTGAACTGAGCCAGTTTTTCCTGTAAAAGTTTCATATCGATAGTTATTTGCTGTTGTGTCAGTTTAAAAAAAGTGACGGGCAAAGGTATAAAAAAACGGGTTATTTACAACCCGTTAGTTATCAAGCCCTTTTGTAAACGCCTCCAGCACCTCTGCGGTGAGGCCTGTGGATGAGAATCCGCCGTCGTGGTAGAGATTCTGCATCGTGACCTTGCGGGTGAGGTCGCTGAAGAGGGTCACCAGATAGTCGGCGCAATCGTCGGCCGAGGCGTTGCCCAGAGGTGAGATTTTGTCGGCGTAGGTGTACATACTCTTCATCCCGGCAATCCCCTCCCCCGCCGTGGTGAGAGTGGGCGACTGCGAGAGGGTGTTGACCCTCACGCCGCACTTTTCGCCGTATTTGAGGCCGAAGCTGCGGGCCACGCTCTGCAGCAGCGCCTTGGCGTCGGCCATATCGCTGTAGCCGGCAATCGCACGCTCCGCCGCTATGTAGGTCAGAGCCACTATGCTGCCGCCGGGTGCCATCGCATCCTTAGAGTAGAGGGTGTTCATCACCTTGTGGAAGGAGATGGCCGATATGTCCAGCGTCTTCTGCAAAAAGTTGTAGTTGAGCGCCTCGTAGGGGACATTCTTGCGCACGTTGGGAGACATTCCCACGCTGTGCAGCACAAAGTCTATTTTGCCGCCGAAGTGCTCCATTGCGCCGTCCACCAGGGCGGCGAGGTCCTCCATACTGGTGGCGTCGGCCGGTATCACCTTGGCCGAGCAGATTTCTGCCAGTTCATTTATCTGGCCCAGGCGGAGCGACACGGGGGTGTTGGTCAGCACCAGGTCGGCCCCCTCCTCGTGGCAGCGCAGCGCGGCCCTCCAGGCGATGGAGCGGTCGTTGAGCGCGCCGAATATTATCCCTTTTTTCCCTTTGAGCAGTCCGTAAGACATATTATTCCTGTTTTTTGTCAATTAACATGAATGTGAGTTTGCCGCTGCAGCACATCTCGCCCGAGACTGTCGACTTGGCCTCCACCACGAACACGGGGCCGCGGTGGGCCAGGATGCGCGCCCTGGTCTGCACCTTGTCGCCGGGCTCCACCACCCTCTTGAAGCGGATGTTGTCCATCCCGGCATAGAGGGGGAGTTTGCCGTCGAGGGCCTCGCGCATCAGCATTGCGGTGCCTTGCGCCATCATCTCGCAGAGCATAACGCCCGGCACCACGGGGTGGCCGGGGAAGTGCCCCTGCAAGAAGAATTCGTCGCCGCGTACGGTATATTCAGAATATGAATACTCCCCTTCCAGATTGGATTCGTCCACCAGCAGCATCGGCTCGCGGTGCGGGAGTATCTGTTTGAGTTCTTCGCGATTCATTGCTTAATTTAAAACTTGCGCAGTGCCAAGCAAACATTATGCCCGCCGAAGCCCAGCGAATTGCTGGCGGCGATGTTTATATTGCACTTGCGCGCGGCATTGGGCACATAGTCGAGGTCGCACTCGGGGTCGGGGGTGCGCAGGCCGATTGTGGGGGGCAGAACCCCCTCCTGCAGCGCCTTGACGCAGGCGATGGCCTCTGCGGCGCCGGTGGCGGCAATCATATGGCCGGTCATCGACTTGGTGCTGCTCACGGGCACCTCGTATGCCTTCTGACCCAGCACCAGCTTGATGGCAAGAGTCTCGCTCTTGTCGTTCAGGTGGGTGCCGGTGCCGTGGGCGTTGATGTAGAGAGAGTCGCGGTCGGCGTCGTAGCGGGCCTCCTCCAGCGCCTGGCGGATTGCCAGCGCCGCCATCTTGCCGTCGGGGCCGGGAGCGGTGGCGTGGTAGGCGTCGCAGGTGATGCCGTAGCCGACGACCTCCGCCATTATGTTTGCACCGCGCGCCTTGGCGTGCTCCAACTCTTCAAGAATCATCACCGCGCCCCCCTCGGCCAGCACGAATCCCTTGCGGTCCAGGTCAAAGGGGATGGAGGCGCGCTCGGGATCCTCGCAGGTGGTCAGCGCCTTGCTGTTGGCAAAGCCGCCGATGGTGATGGGGTTGATGGCAGCCTCGGCGCCGCCCGCAATCACGGCATCGACAGTGCCGCAGGCTATGGCCCTGTAGGCCTCGCCGATGTTGTTGGTGCCGGTGGCGCAGGCGGTGACCACATTGATGCAGGGGCCCTGCGCCTTGAAGCGGATGGCTATGTTGCCGGCGGCGATGTTTGAAATCATAGTGGGTATGAAGAGCGGAGAAATCCTCCCCGCCCCCTCGCTGAGCAGCACCTTGGTCTGCTCCACGAATATCTTGAGGCCGCCGATGCCGCTGCCGACATACACTCCGAGACGCTCGGGGTCAATGTTCACGCCGCTCTCCAGGCCGCTCTCGCGCATAGCCTCGATGGACGCCGCCATTGCGTACTGGCTGAAGGGGTCGTTGCGCCGCGCCTCGACTCTGGTGAGTCCGAAGGCCACTGGGTCAAAATCCTTGACCTGACCCACAACGCGCACGGGCAGAGGCACGTCGTCCATCCCCTGCACAAGTCCTATTCCGCTGCGGCCGGCCTTGAGGCTGTCCCAGAATTCGGCTGTGGAATTGCCCACGGGAGAGATGACTCCGGTGCCGGTAACTACAACACGTCTTTTTTCCATAGTATCATTGTTTTAGTTTCATTCAGTATATAAATAGCGCCGGATGCTCCCCTTGGGGGTCTTGGCAAATGGTTCCTTCTGCAGCCGGAAGCCCGCCACGGCGCTGTATGCGGGAATCCGATCGTTCAGGAGCTGGATGTTGCGCACCATTATCTCGTGCAGGTCGGCGTCGGTCAGATCGGAGAGGGCCGCAGCATCGCCGTTGGGGACGATTATGGCAAAGGGCTTGCCCTCCTTCTCTATCACCAGCGACTCCGCCACATAAGGCAGAGAGTCCAGCACCACCTGAATCTCCTCGGGGAATATGTTCTGGCCCGAAGAGTTCAAAATCATATTCTTGCAGCGCCCCACAATGAACAGGCTCCTGCGGCTGTCCACAGTGGCCACGTCGCCGGTGCGGAACCAGCCGTCGGAGGTCATCACCGCGCGGGTGGCATCATCGTTTTTATAATAGCCGGCAAAGAGCACCGGCCCCTTGACGAGAATTTCGCCGGGGACGGCGGCAGGGTCGGGGGAATCTATCTTGAGGTCGAGAATTTCGTGCAGCCACTTGCCGCATTCGCGCAGCCGGTAGTCGCCCACCTCGCCCAGCGAGATTGTGGGGGCGGTCTCTGTCATACCGTAGCCGGTGATGAACGGGAGCCGGAGTTTCTCCACGAACAGCCGCTCCAGATTCTCGGGAATGGCGGCGCCGCCCGTCACGAACACCTCTATGCCGCCTCCCATCGCCTCCAGGAATTTGTCGGCAAGCGAGCGGCAATATTCGGGATTGTCTTTGTATGCGGCAAGTTTTGCGGCCCCTTCCCGGCTCGAGATCTCCTTGCCCAGCGTGTGCTCCATCAGCTTGGTGAGAATCAGCGGCACGGAGAAGAAGATTCTGGGGCGGAACTTTTTAAGCGCCGGCAGCAGATTGCTGGGGACGGGCGGGATGCCCAGCACCACCAGGTGCATTCCGCTGCAGAGGGGCTCCATCATATCGTAAACCATCCCGAAGATGTGGCAGTAGGGAAGCACGCTCACATAGCACTCCCCGCTGCGGTAGGGGAAATGGTTCACAATCATATATATGTTGGCGGAGAAATTCAGGTTGGTGAGCATCACCCCCTTGGGATTTCCGGTGGAGCCGGAGGTGTACATTATGGCCGCGAGGGCGTCGAAGGGGACCTCGGGGTAATGCACGTCGGCGGCGCTGTAGCCGCCCGGGTGTGCCTCAGAGAATATCTCGCCGCGGCGGCCGTAGAGTTCGGCAAAATTGCCGCGGGAGGCCAGCAGGCAGCCGGTGTTGGCGTCGATGGCCGCAATCAGAAGCGGCATCGATTCAAAATCCATCCGGCAGAAAGTCGCCTTCTCTGTGTAGAGAATCCTGACCTCGGCGTGGTTCACCAGCCCCGCAGTGTCGGCGGGCATAAAGCCGTTGAAAATCTGCACCGACACAAACTCCCCCACCTGGGTGGAGAAGAATATTCTGGCCCAGGATGCGCTGCTGCGGGCATTGAGCGCCACCTTGTCCCCCTTGCGGAGGCCGGCGGCACGCCACAGAAGCACATTCTTTTCCAGTTCGGAGGCAAATTGGCCGTATGTCTGCGTCTCGCCCCTGTAGTCTTCCAGTGCCGGAGCGTCCCAGAAAGTTTTGACGCAGTGCTCTAACTTGCGGACAAAATTGTCCTCCCTAGTAAAGTTGTGAATCATCAAAAAGTGGGGGCCGGTTAAGCCTGCTTCTTGGATTCAATCATCTTGACCACATCCTCCACGGTGCGCAGGCTCTCTGCGTCCTCTGTGGAGATTACAATGTCGTATGCCTTTTCCATCTCGCTCACCAGTTCCACTACATCCAGGGAATCGGCTGCCAGGTCGTCGAAGATATCGGTCTGCAGGGTAATCTCGCTCTCGCTTGTGCTGAACTTGTTGGCCAGCATTTCGGTCACTTTTTTCTGAATTTCGTTCATATTGCGATTCGTTTGTTTCGGTTAAACGGAGGCAAAAGTAATCAAAAAAGATAAAAAAAGAGCACGGACTTCTCCGTGCTCTCTCCAAAGCCCGTTTGGGGCAGGGCTTAAGCCTTTGCCGTAAGGTCCTCTACAGTAGAGTCCGCGGCGTTTTTCTTGACCGACTCGATGCCCTTTTCCATAGATGCGGCAGAGGAGTACATCTCGCTGGAGCCGATCACCTGGCCGTTGGAGGCCTTCAGATTGAAGTAGGGCTGGCCGCTCTTGGCCTGCAGACGCTCGTAGCGGGCATCCAGAACGCCGTTTTTCTTAACGGATTCAATCCCTTCCAGGCAGGATTTCATTGATTTGTACCCCTGGCTTGCCAGGATCACGCGGCCGTTCGTGGCCTTGAGCACGAACTGGGGGTCGCCGTTTTTGCGGAGTGTTATCTCAAATTTTCCCATAATGTTAAATTTAGTTAGTCGCTAATGGAGACGAAGTTATAAATTCCCGACCTATTTTACAACAAGGCAGAAGTCCAAGTCGGCACAAATTTTCTGTTTGTCCAGATTCTGGCCGATGAACACGATTTTCTGCATACGGTCGCCCACCTTGTCGTCCCAGTCGCGCATAAAGTCGGGATCCTCCTCGGCAATCTTGGCCAGGTCCTCCGCAGGGGCGGCCGCATACCAGTAGCCCGCCTCGGTGAGCTTTTTCTCGCGGCCGGCGCTCTCGAATACATACGACATATCGTTGTCGTCGGTAAACCAGCAGATGCCCTTGGCGCGGATAATATTGGGGGTGAAGTTGCGGTTGATGAAATAATCGAAGCGGTTCATGTCAAAGGGGTGACGGCGGTAGTAGACGAAGGTGCTGATGTTGTACTCCTCGCTCTCCCCCTCCTCTTCGTTTTCCAGCTCCTCATCTTCTCCCTTCTCAAGCTCGCGCACCCACGCGGGTGAAGAGGCGGCGCGGCCGAAGTCAAAGCTGCCCGTGTAGAGCAGTTCGTCCAGATCCACGTCGGCATAGTCGCACTCGATAATCTTGGCGGTGGGCTGGATGGCCCGCACGATGGCCTTGACCTTGCCCAGCTCGTCGCTTGTCAGGTCGGAGGCCTTGTTCAGCAGAATCACGTTGCAGAATTCGATCTGCTGTATGAGGAGGTTCTCGATGTCGTCCTCCCCTATGTCGTTTTTCTGCAGGGCGCCGCCGCAGTCGAATTCATCCTTGAGGCGGAGTGCGTCCACCACGGAGACCACGCAGTCCAGATAGCAGCTGCCGCCGCGGTTGTAGCGCGCCCCCAGCGAGGGGATGGAGCAGATGGTCTGGGCGATGGGGGCGGGCTCGCAGATGCCGCTGGCCTCAATCACGATGTAGTCGAACTGCTGCTGTTCCACCAGGGAGGCTATCTGCTCCACAAGGTCCATCTTGAGGGTGCAGCAGATGCAGCCGTTCTGCAGCGAGACCAGACTCTCCTCTTTCTTGCCCACGACTCCCCCTTTCGCAATGAGAGAAGCATCGATGTTGACCTCTCCGATGTCGTTTACAATAACGGCAAACTTGATCCCTTTTCTGTTTTCGAGAATGCGGTTCACCAGAGTGGTCTTGCCGCTGCCGAGATAGCCCGTAAGGAGCAATATAGGTGTCTGTTTCATAATGTCTTGATTTTTTAAGGTGCGCGAAATTAACAATTCGTTTTCTGAAACGGAAAAACATTTTTTGCAAGTCCGGTTTTTTGCCCGAGGCCGCCGCTGCGCGACATAATTTTGCACTCAAACGAATTTCGATGAAGGGAAGGATTTATGTGTTGACGGCGGCGCTGCTGCTCTGTGCCGGCGCCGCCTTTGGTAAAGAAAAGGCGCGGGAGGACACCGGCACTTGGGCCGTGTCCACCTCCCTGCCCCACTGGGCTCTTCTGGGGAGCGCCAATTTAAGCCTGCATTATATGTTCGGCGAACACCTGGCCATCAAGGGCGGGGCGCGCTACAACCCGTGGCGGTTTTCCGCTCGCGACGGGGAGGCGCTGTGGCTGCGCCACTTCTCTCCGCATATCGGCATACAATATTGGCAGAAAAGCGGGTTCGAAGGGTGGTACGGCGCCGCCTCGCTGCTCTACAGCGAATATAATGCGGCGGGGATCGCCCGCCTGGGCTGCATCGAGGGGGACTTTGCCGGGCTGGAGATAGGCGGCGGATACAATCTGCCCCTGTCGGAGCGCTTCTGCCTGGGTCTGGGAGCCGCCGCGGCCGCCGGACTGCACAAGAGCGTGCGCTATGCCGCCCCCGTCTGCGGCCGGATACTCGGCAGGGAAACGGGCTGCGCGGCGTTCATCAGCGAAATCACACTGTCTGTCTATTATAAGTTATGAGAAAGGGGGCGGCAATAATCATTGCAGCGCTGCTGTTGCCGGCGGCCTGCATCAGAGAGGACAGGAGCGAATGTCCCTGCTATCTGCACGTGGACCTGAGCCGCGTCAGCCCGCAGTCCACCCGCAGCGTGGACATTCTGCTCGCGTCGGAGGCGGGGGACCGGTGGCATCCGGTGCCGGAGTCGGCAATCGGGGACACCCTGATAATGGCGGTGGACAAGAGCGAGTTCGACTTCTGCGCCTGGGGCAATCTGGGCGGCTCGCAAATCGACGGCGAGGGGCGCACAATCCGCCCCGACGTGCCGCGCGACAGCCTCTGGAGCTGCGTGGAGCACATCAGCACCCGCTGCGAAGACGCCTATGTGCAGGTAGTAATGCAGCGGCAATACCGCCCCGTGACAATCATTGTGCGGGGGATGCTCTCCGGCATCAGCGGCCTCAGCCCCGTGCTGACGGGGGTGAGCGGCGGCCTTAGCTTCACCGGCGCGGGACGCGGAGAAGGCGCGCGCCTGGTGCCGGAGCAGGAGGCGGACTCACCCGAGGGGATTTGCATATTCCGCACGATGCTGCTGACCCAGCCCAGCGCCGTCAATCTGCGCCTGAAGCTCTTTTTCTTGCAGGGCGGCAAGGCGCGCGAGAGCGAATACCCCCTGGGGGAGATGCTGCTCGCGCAGGGAGAAGACATCAGCACGGGGGGCGGCAACCCCGTCGTGGTGGACCTCACGGTGGGCTCCGCCAGCATACTCTTCACCCTCAAGTGCAACGGCTGGACAACCCACGGAATCTATGAAATCACCTATTAACCGATAACCGTTATGAATAAAACATTGTCTATGCTGGCCCTGCTGCTGATGCTGCTGTCGGGCTGCGAAAAAGGGGGCGGAAGCGAGGGCGTCACCGTCTACTTCAGCTTTGCTCAGGCGGCCGTCAAGTCGCTGGAGGTGGACGACGAAACCATCTCCGACTGCAACATACTTGTCTACGACTCGGCGGGCAGACTGCAGGAGAGCGCCTACAGCTCCACCGGCGCCGTACCCTATCTTAAAATGAACCTCAGAAGCGGGGAGATGTACCGCTTCTACTGCGTCTGCAACATCGGAGATATCAGCGACCGGGGCGACTTCGAGCGCGAGAGCACTCTGGAGCAATATCAATACAGCATCGACGACTGGAGTGGAATAGTATCCGGCAGCGGATGCGTGCCAATGAGCGGCAGCACCGACCGCATCAGCGTGAGCGACGGGATGAACATCCGCATCGACCTCACGCGCTGCGTGGCGCTGGTCACCATCCGCATCGACGAGAGCGGCCTCACCGACTCCGACATCAAGGTGGAGAGCATCGCGCTGCGCAACACCCCGCTGGAGGTGGGCATTTTTGAGCAGAGCGCCGTGCAGAGCACATCGCAGCTCTGCCCCGGGGGCGACAGCGCCGCGGCGGGGGAGCTGGCCACCTTCAACAACGGCGAGGCGGTGGGCTTTTACCTGCTGGAGAACTGCCAGGGAGAGCTTCTGCCCGGCATAACATCGTGCCGTCAGAAATATTTCGAGAGCGGCAGCAGCTACGGCGACCTGTGCACCTATGTGGAGATGCAGGGGAGTCTCGACGCCCCCTCGGGAGATAATCCGCGCCACGGCACTTTCACCTACCGCTTCTACCTCGGCAGCAATCCCACCAGCAACTTCAGCGTGGTGCGCAACCACCATTACGACATAGTGCTCCGCCTGAGCGAAGGCGGGGTGGACGAGGTCAGTTGGAGGGTAGAGAGCGACCTCACATCCTACGCCACCGCGGTGAATGTCACCCCCTCGGAGCACACATTCTACGGCACGGGCGGCAGCCAGGCCTTCACGGCGGAGGTCCTCCCCCGCTCCGCCCCGCAGGGGGTCTCGTGGAGCAGCAGCGACTCTTCGGTGGCCACCGTTGACAGTGGCGGAAATGTCACCGCACAGGGGATCGGCAGCTGCACAATACGCGCCACCGCCACCGACGGCAGCGGAGTGTTCGGCACCGCCAAGGTCAGCGTGAAGGCCAGCGCCCCCCGCCCGATTAGCATCACCCCCAACTACTGCACAGAATACGGCTGGGTGCTGGGATGCGGCAGCACCACCAGCGATTTCGAGGTCACAATAGCCTACGACGACGGCAGCACCCGCACTCTCACCGGCAACGAAGCCCTCGCCACGATAGACGAGGATGAGGGTTGGGTGATCGGCGACGGCACCCTCTCGGCCCCGTCGTTCAGCACCTCAATGGAGATGCTGCTTGTATACACAGACCCCGCAACCGGAGTCACTGTCGGCTACAGCAGGGAGGGCGATGCCATACTTGCGTCGGAACTTTTCACCTGCAAGAACAACATCCTCATAATAAAAACCTACGGCGACGCAACCGACACCCCGGCGGTGATAGAGGATATAGAGCTGTACCCCGCCGTGCGCGATTTGAGCGGCAGGGTCACCTTCACCACAAGCAGCCGCTATCTGGAGTATGACGGCAGCGGATTCCGCCTCAAGGGGAGCTGCACCGTGAACGGCAACCTCGAATACAATTTCACCGGATACATTATGGACGAATTCGGCCACCTGGTTTCAAAGAGCTTCAGCGACCTGTGCGTGATTTACCGCTGGCGGCAGCGCTGGTACATCGTGGAGCTGGACACAATGGTGCGCGAGCACATAGACGCGAGCTCTTCCAGCCAGGAGCAGCCGGACAACTTCAAGGTAACGGTGTATATGCACTACAACGATGCCGACGACGAGACGCTTGCGGAGTATTATTTCCCCGCCTCCTACGACGAGGACGGCGACCTGGTGCAGGGGGATTTCACCTACACCTGGAACGGAGAGACGCTGCGCTGCCAGATGCAGGACCGCCAGCGCTTCATTTTCGACTGCGACCGCGACGGAATGCCCCTGCTGGACGAATACTGCTACATAGGCGGCGTCTATTACTACTACGAACCACTTGATTAAAAATCATATTAACCAATCAATTAAAAACCTAAAAAAATGAAAAGGAAACTGTTTTTACTCCCGATCGCCGCAGCCGCGCTGCTCGTATCCTGCAATGCCATCGAAGAGCCTGCCTCAGGGGCGGGCGACGGCAAGGCCGTGGTCGTGAATTTCTCACTCGGCACCGCCACCAGGGCCACAAGCGGCATCAGCGACGACGCCGTAACCACCGCCTACGTGTTCGCCTTCGACGGCGACCGTCTGGACGGTTCGGCCTCCGCATCGGGCAAGAGCGGCAGCATCAGCGTGACCCCCGGCAGCCGCACCTTCATCGCCGTGGTCAACCCCAACACGGAGTTCAGCTTCACCGGCATCAGCAGCCCCGATGAGGTGATGTCGCTGGTCTCCAACCTCGCAAGCGAAGAGCTCGACGATATGGTGATGGTGGGCAGCAGCACTGCGCAAATCTCGGAATCCACCGCCACCGTTACTATTCCCGTGACCCGTCTGGTGAGCAAGATCAGCGTGAACTCGCTCAAGTTTGACCTGACGGGAGCGCTGGAGGGCAAGAGCGTGAGCAATGTGGCCCTCTATATCAAGAACTACCCCACCACCGAGAGCTACTCGGGGGTGGCGGGGACCACTTACACTTCCGGACTCTATCCCCTCAATCAGGAAACGTTCGAGGTCTATGACGCCATCGGCACAATGGCCGACGGTGCAGTCGAGACGGGTCACCAGTTCTTCTGCTACCCCCGCAAGACCACAACGAACATCTCCGGCAGCAAGACAATCCGTCTCTGCGTGATGGGCACCATCGACGGGCAGAAGTATTACTGGTCGCTGCCTGTGAACAACGGCACCTTCTGGAACTCCGGGGCCTTCACCGCCGGCGACGAGCACTTCGGCGTTATGCGCAACCACTCCTATGAATACAACATCACCATCACCCGCGCCGGCGTGCCCGACGACGGCGGCGATCCCGACCCTACCGATCCCGAGGATCATGGCAAGGACGACCTCGAAGACGACGAGGACCTCTCCACCAGCGAACTGTCATTCACTCTCAATGTGGTGCCGTTCGTAGAGGTGGCAGAGCAGGAGATTTCATTCTAGAGAGAATTTCTGCGGCGTTGACATTTGGCCGCCTGTCCGATGAGGACGGGCGGCCTGTTTGCAGATTTTTGAGCCAATTTGTATTTTTGCAAAGATTGACCTTTGCAAAATAGCCGATGGCGACATCATTCATACACAAATCCCTGCCGGAGACTTTTCTCAAGTTCTCCACGCACGCTTTTTACTTCAGTGTGGTGCCGGCGTTCTTCTGGGCTTTCGCGGCGCTCTACAAGCCGTTCAATATGTCCACGCTGCTGGAGCTGCCCCGCACTTCATATTCGTTCAACATAACGATGATGATGTGCATCATCCTGCTGGTGGTGCTCTCGTCGCGTATGGTTCTCTATTTCACCCGCGCCATACGGCATCTGAGCCTCAACTGGTACAGGGTGTGGTGCTTCGGGGAGATTCTGCTGAGCGCCTTTTTCGTGGCGCTGTATGTGGATCTGATCGCCGACTTCGCGGTGCAGTACACCGAGGTGCTGGTGGCCACTCTGGGATATATGTCGCTGGTGCTGGTGCTTCCGTATGCGTTTCTGGAGCTGTCGTTCACTCTGTCGGCGGCCAACAACCGCGCCGCGGCCGAGCCCGCCGCCGACGCCAAGCTGCATTTCTACGACAACCGCCACACCCTCAAGTTTGTGGTGAATGCCGACCGCGTGCTCTACATCAAGGCTGACGAGAATTATGTCACGGTCAATTATCTTGAGGGGGACAAGAAGAAGTCGTATGAGATGCGCGCTTCAATGAAGAGTCTGGAGGACACCTGCTCTGCCAACGGCATTCTGCGCTGCCACCGATCGTATTTCATCAATCCGCAGCACGTGAAGGCGCTGCGCAAGGAGAAGGAGAATATGATTGTGGCGGAGCTGGACTACGCCGACGATGTCCCCATCCCCGTGAGCAAGCGCTACTACGAAGACCTCGCCGCGAAGCTCTAACGTGTCTACGAGAGTGTAGAGTGTAGAGTTGAGAGTTTAGAGGAGTGCAGAGTGGAGAGGAGTGGCGTATAAAAGCAAGAGGGGCCGCAAGGATTCTCATCCCGCAGCCCCTCTCAACTCTCAACCCTAAACTTTCTACACTAAACTCCTCTACACTCTCAACTCTAAACTCTAAACTCTAAACTAAATCTTCGCAAGGGCGGTGTCGATGCGGC
>CAZIUO010000047.1:11451-12521 GCA_964542575.1 uncultured Muribaculaceae bacterium | reverse complement strand
GCACGCTGCGGCGCTCGCAAGGACTGCAGGCGCAAAGACCTTCTGACTACTTCTCCAGGGCGTCTTTGTAGGGCTTGAGCATCCCTTCGGTCATTTTGCCGCCCATCTTGCTCTTAAGCTTGCGGCTGTGCATCATCCAGCCTACGAGATACATCATCAGCGACTGCTTCCACTTCTTCTGCGGAAAATCGTACTGCCCGTGGCTCTTGAAAAACTTGTGGTCGGCCCGCATCAGCCCGCGCATCTGATAAATCAGGTCGCGGAAAATGCGCATACCCCCCACTCCATAGAAATTCGCCGGCTGCCGATACCCCTTGCCAAGGGCATAGCTGAGCCGCTGCGCCAGCTGATCCACACTCATCGTGCGGTGCCGGGGATCGGCGATCCCGTCGGCAGTCGCCACCCCGCAGAGATAATTGCCCCCGACATTGGCGCGCGCCTCCAGCACCATCTGCAGATTCTCTTCTGCGGCATAATCGCCCGCGACCAGATACCCCGTGGGGCTGCCCATCGTCACCGTGCGGTGGCCGTTGCAGAACTGCCGGTCGTCGTACATCTTGAAGCGGCTCCCCATCGAATGGTCCCGGACGGTGAAGGCATACACAATGGCATCGCAAGTCTGGATTTCGCCTCGCAGATAACTGTCGAAGCCGTCGGTGTAGATGCACTTGCCGTCTGCGCTGCAATTGAAACAGCTGACGCAGCCCCCCTTGAAGGGATATTCGCGGATATTGACCAGCTTGACGCTGCAGGGCATCTGCTCGCGGAAGCGGGCCACCATCCCCTCCAGCGCCCCGTCGCCCGGGGCAAGGTCCGCCACCAGCGCCACCGTCTTGCCGCTGATGTCCTCCACCGCCGAGGGGCTGATCTGGAACATCAGGTAGCCGAAGAACTGCAGCGCCTCTCCCCGCCCCCTCTCGCAGAGCAGGTCCTCCATATCGGCGCTCAGGCCGGGCAGGACCTTGAAGCCCAGCTCCAGCGCGTTCTCCTCTATGAAGCGGTGCGCCGTGACATCGTAAAAATGCTTTGACGTGGTGATCTGGCTGGCCCACTTGCCCTCAAGGTGCAGG
>CAZIUO010000047.1:0-11351 GCA_964542575.1 uncultured Muribaculaceae bacterium | reverse complement strand
GCGCTCTTTCATCAGCTCCACAAACCGGTGCAGCTGCGAAGGGACCAGAAAAGTGTACACCGGATAGCTGAAAAGCACCAGGTCGGCCCACTCGAGCGCCTCCGCAGCCGGGGAAAAATCCTTCTCCAGCTGCCGGATTCTGCCGGCGGCATTCAGCACCTTATATTGATGCTCGGGAAAATGCTTCTGAATGTATAGGCAGGTCTGCAGAGTTATGGAGTTCTCCCCCTTGGGGCTTCCGTTCAATATGAGAATGTTCATCGCGACGTATAATTATCGACTGGCAATATACGGATTATATTTGCTATATTCGTGTCTGTTTTAACCGAAAAAATGATGACGACCAATAAACTGCCCGCATATCCCCTCGTGGATATGTCAGAACTGAACCGCTGCCTGCTGTGCAGCGACGCCCCCTGCTCGCAGAACTGCCCCAAAGGCTTCCCCGTGGGCGACATACTCCGCTCCGTATATTTCCGCAACGGAATGGGTGCCCTGGAGAGGACCCGCGGCGTGCAGTGTCTCGACTGCGACGCCCCCTGCGAGAAATCCTGCGTGCTGGGCAAGAAGAGCTTCCCCGTGCGCATCAAGTCCATAATGGAGGCTATGTACGAGAGCGCCAAGAGCACCCTCGACGCCGGCGTCGTGACCGAAAAGCAGGTCCGCGGCGCATTCGCCCCCGCCAGCGAGCCCGACATCACCGCCGACATCTGCGGCGTCAAGCTGGAGAACCCCTTCCTGCTCTCGTCCAGCGTGATTGCCAGCAGCTATGAGATGTGCGCCCGGGCATTCCGCGCCGGATGGGCCGGAGCGGCCTTCAAAACCATCTGCACATTCCCGCAGCACGAGGCGTCGCCCCGCTTCTCTGCCATAACCAACCATTCCAACTCCTTCTGCGGCTTCAAGAACATCGAGCAGCTCTCCGACCACAGCGTGGAGGAGAATATGGAGGTGTTCCGCCGCCTCAAGGCAGAATTCCCCACCAAGGTGATCGTCGCCTCCATAATGGGTCAGAACGAGCAGGAGTGGACTTCGCTCGCGCGCCAGTGCCAGGAGGCGGGCGCCGATGTCATCGAGTGCAACTTCTCCTGCCCCAATATGGAGTCCGACTCGCTTGGGCTCACCATCGGCCAGGACCCCGCCCTCATAGAGAAATTCACCCGTGCGGTGCGCCGCGGCACCACGCTCCCCGTGCTGGCCAAGATGACCCCCAACCTCACCGATATGGTGCCGATGGCCATCGCCGCCAAGAAGGGAGGGGCCGACGGCATAGCAGCCATAAACACCATCAACAGCATCACCGGCGTCAATATCGACACCTTCACCGCCGAGCCTGACGTGCACGGCCACTCCATCGTGGGCGGCTATTCCGGGCAGGCCGTGAAGCCCATCGCCCTGCGCTTCATCTCCGATATGGCGGGGAGCAAAGAGCTGCGCGGAATGCACATCAGCGGAATGGGCGGCATAGAGAACTGGGTGGATGCGCTGGAGTTCATCTCGCTGGGCGCCGGCAGCGTGCAAATCACCACTGCCGTGATGCAGTATGGCTACCGCATAATAGACGACCTTGTGGAAGGCCTCAAGTATTATCTCAAGGTCAAGGGCTTCAGCGCCGTCAAGCCCATAATCGGCGCCGCTGTGGGCAGCATAGTGCCCCACAACAGGCTGGAGAGGGACACCGTGCTGCTGCCCAAGTTCAATTACGGCAAGTGCATCGGCTGCGGCCGCTGCTACATCTCCTGCCTTGACGGCGGCCATCAGGCAATTGAGTTTGACGCGGAGAAAAGGCAGCCCCGGCTCAACGGCGCAAAGTGCGTCGGATGCCACCTCTGCCGTCTGGTCTGCCCCTCCAAGGCCATCGACGTGGCGGTCAGGAGAATCGACCGGCCCGTGGCGGAATAGCCCGTGGCAGAATAAAAAACGGTCGCCCGAAACCGGGCGGCCGTTTTTTTATTGGCGTTGTTGCCGGCCTACCACCAACCGGTGGCGAGGGAGCTGTAGTAGCGCTCGCAGGTGAGCACGTGGCCGGTGGAGCAGAGGTTGTTCTTGACCTTGCTTCCGAAAGCGGCGTTCACTGCCTGAGTGTTGGCGTAAGGCACGATTTCGTCCTCGTCGGTGGCATAGAGATGAATCTCGTGCTTGGGAGTCCAGCCTGTGATGAGCTCGTTCTTCTCGAGGCACTTGAAGAAGGCCTTGCACAGGGCGGAGTTCTGGTCGAGAGCGTCCTTGCTGAGCATATCCTCAAGAGTCGGAATCTGGTCTTCGCTTCCGCAAAGGAGTCTCTTGATGAGGTGGTTGAGGTCGGTGGTGTTGGTCTTCTTCTCAGACAGGGCCTTGTCGATCTGGTCCTTGACCTTCAGATACTTCTCGCTGTAAAAATCGTCCTCGGTGAAGCCTTTCATGATGTCGGGATAGCTTGCGAGCATACTCTTGATGGTCATTGGAATTGCACCCACATAAGCGGTCTTGCCCCACTTGTAGTAGGTCTCCATTGTGAGCTTGGGGTCGTAAGCGCCGCAGCAGCAGTATGAATAGTCAAAGCGCCATTTGTTGGCGATGTCCTCGTGAGTGTCGAGATACTTGTGCACTGCCAGAGCGTTGCTTGCGCCCTGGGATGCGCCGATTACATACATTCTCCAGTCATCTTCCATCTCGCCGCTGCCATACTTCTTCCACACTGCGTAGCCGGCCTCCAGGGCGTCCATCGAGTTCTGGACTGCGATGTCGTGGTTCAGATAGGGATGGAGCATATTCTTTGTGGCGCCGTAGCCGATGTAGTCGGGCATAATGAGCAGGTTGTCGCCTGTCACAAGCGCCATATCGGTTGTGCCGTCCTCTGAAGGGCACTCGGAGTTGTCAGTGATGGTGTAGTGCTCGAGCAGGTAGATGTTGTCGGGATCGGCATTCCTCATATAGAGCCACCAGTAGGTGCCCCAGGCTACGCGTCCGGAAAGAGTGATGTCTTTTCCGTTGATGTCCTTGGAGTTGTAGTAGAACCTGTAGCTGGTGTAGCCGGGCACGCAGCTGTTGGCGCCGAGGTCCTCACCCTCCTCTTCAAGCATCTTTTCAATCTTGGCCTTTCTTTCCTTGACCTGCTCGCGGTATGCCTTGCGCAGCTCCTCCATATTCTCGTCGGAGTTGGAGCCTTCGGGGCCGAAGACCATCTCCTCGAGCTCGTCTGCAGTGCAGGTGATTGTTCCGCTGGGGTCGATCTCGAAAAAGACCTCCTCACCGTCGATGGGGTCGTCGATGGGGTCGTCGTTCCTGAGCTTGTTGCAGGAGGCGACGGTTGCCATACCCGCGATTGCGGATACGGCCAGAATTAAAAATTTAAGTTTTTTCATCATTGATTGTTTATGAAAATTAGTAAACTATGAATTCTCCTAAAGTTGTCTTGCAAAGGTTTCCGAACAAGTATGAGTTCTCCACATAGACGTGCGAGCCTAGCGTGTGGGTGTAGAGGTATCCGTACAGCTCCTTGTAGGTCTGGTCGGGCTTCTCGGTAAGGGTGTTTACCAGATTGTTGGAGAAGCGGTCGCTCATCCATATCTTGAGGTCGGCGGAGTGGAAGTCGGCAAACGACGACTCGGTGCTGCCGGCGCTGGCGATGCCCAGGATTCCGGGGATTCCGCACGTCTGGAGGGCCATATTCCGCGAAAAGCAGGGCTCCATCAGCAGCAGCATCTTGCGGTAGCGCTTCTCCGAGTACATCTGCTCCAGGGTGCTGCGGAATTCCTCCTGGGAGAATATGTCCTCGTCGTCCCGCCACACGAATCCCTGCCTGCCCGAGGCCCGCGACATATTGCCGTGGCCGCTCCAGAACACCAGCAGGTTGGTCTGCTCGCCGGTGCCGAGCACCGTCGGCAGGTGGGCGCTGCTTCTGCCCAGCATTATGTTGCGGATGTCGTCCACGCTCAGGGTGTCGGTGCTGTAGTCGATTCCCGCCCCCTGATACAGCTCTTCGCCGCCGGAGGTGCTGCGCACCTCCCCCTTGTATATGTTGCTGTCGTTGTCGGCGATGTCGTCGGAAATTATCAGTATTATGTGGTCGTCGTCCCAGCCGAAGCTGCGCAGCATCCGGTACACATTGAGCACGTCGGCCTGGTGGCGGTAGTTGGCCCAGCCGCAGGAACCCTGCACCAGCAGGGCGTAGCGGTCGCCGAGGGGCTTGTAGCTCACGGGGCTCTCCTCGTCCTCGATCTCCTCCATCATCTTGGCCTTCCAGTTCCAGGAGGCGAGGGTCGATGCGGTGCGGCTGCTGCCGTCGTCGCTCATATAATCAAGGGTCAGGAACTTGCCGTTGTATACGGTCCAGTGCACATAGGTGCTCTGCACCAGGCTCGTGCAGGCCTCGCTGTCAAAGCGCAGCACGCCGCTGGCCCCCACCATTTTCACATACGATTTCTCCCCGCTCTTGAGCAGGGTCATCAGCGACCTCATTCCCAGCTCGTCCCACACGGCGTAGGGCTCCTCGCCCAGAGATGTTATCTGCCGGATGATTTCGTTGGCGTCCATCTCATAGTCAAGATGGTTCTTGATGAATGCCGTGATGCCGGAGAGCAGCAGGGCGTCGTATACCTGCGCCTCTGCCCCGGCGGGGCTGTAGCCGTAGCGCTCTTCGTAGGCGATCTGGAAGCCGGTGGAGGGGTCGGCGTAGGGGGCCACACCCTCCGCCCCTTCCGCGAGGTCACCCAGCTTGAGCAGATAGGCCGAGAGGGCGCCGTTGGAGAAGAGGATTCTGGGAGTCTTGTCGCCCAGGGCATTCTTGGCCTCGAGCACCGTCTGGGCATCCTTGGCCGAATTCACCGCGCAGATTATGCAGTCGACCCCCGACGTGAGGGCCTTCTGCGCCTTGTCCGCGAGGTCGCCGGAATACTGGAGGATATTGTCGGGGGCGAGCTCCAGCTCCATCTCGGTGGCGAGGAACGGCACCCACTCGTAAAATGTCTGCCCGTACTGGTCGTCGGGAGTCAGCAGGGCGATGCTTTTGGCCCCCGCTTCCCAGGCCTTTGCCAGCAACACCTCGCTCTGGCTGACGTCGGTCTCGCATAGCGACCAGAGGAAGGGCTGCTGCGCCTTGTCGCCCGACTTGGTCACGGCGTAGCGGCGGATTATGTTCTCGCTCCCGGTGCAGGGCACTATGAGCGGCTTTTTGGTGATTTTGCAGGCGCTGGCCATCTTGTCCACATTCTCCCCCCGCAGGGGGCCGATTACCAGCAGCAGGTCTTCGCGCGCGGCCAGAGCCTCCGAGAGCGAATCCAGCGGCACGCTGTCCTCGTCGTACCACTCTATGTTGAGGTCCACCGCCAGGGTGTCTCCCATATCCGCCACATATTTCTGGGCACCCCGCATATTGGTGAGGGCGTAGCCGACGATGTTCTCCAGGCGGTACTGATACTCCCCGTCGCGGCTTAAGGGGAGCACCACGGCCACATTGTATTTGGTGGTCTTGATGCGCGAGACATACACGATGGTCGGATCCTTGGCGCAGGAGGCGGCCAGGCAGGCCGCGAACGCGGTCAAAAGAAGAAATAATTTACCGTGCCTCATATTCACGCTCCTTTTGCACTGCCAGATCATAATACTGCCCGACCACCGGGCCGAGCAAATCTTGGTAAGAGTCGGCTATAACAATTTCCGTTCCTCTTTTTTCCAGGCCGAATTCCTGATGCATCGGAATCTCGGTTTCCCCTTCCCACCAGTCGAAAATCCACTCCTGCATAATCCGCTCGAGATGCTTGACCACGGAAAACGGGACTCTCGGGGAGTAGAGCTGCATATCGGTGTCCACCCCTACCGTGTAGAAGCTCCCGGGATTCTCGCGGTTGTAGCGGAAGAATCCCTGGGCGGAACCGCCGCAGAGGGGAATCACCATATTGTAGCAGCTGTCTATGCCGTATGACCGGCGGTAGGTCTCCGCCGCCAGGTCGTAGCCGCCGGAAGACTCCGCCAGCCAGGTGTTGTCCACATAAATGTCCGAGCCGCTCTGCCGCACTGCGTCGGAAAATCCGGCGGACATATCGCCCAGCTCCGCCTCGCCGGCGTTGGCGTTCACAATCAGCACGCTGTCCAGATCGGGCAACCCTTCGGCGGCCAGCATCCCCGCCTGATACCATACCCCGTACTGGGGAATCCTGACGGTGTATATCGGCAGGGTCGTGTCCCTGGACTCGCACAGCAGAAAGTCCACGTTGGGGGCCTTGGTCAGAACCTGCTCGTAGCGGTGCAGCAGCCCCTCGAGGTTGTCGTTGGCAATCACCACCAGGGCGCGGCGGTCGGCCTTCTCTTTCTGCATATAATCCAGCATATATTCCAGGGTGGTGACGGTCTTGGAGGTGTCTGAGGCAAACTCCACCAGGGAGACCATCAGATCGCAGCTCCTGGCCCCCTTCACAACCCCCCTGTAGAGGGCGTCCACATAGCCCAGGTCGCCCAGCTGCCCCTTTTTGGAGACGAAGAACACCATATCGCGGGCGGCGTCGTCCTCGTCGGTGACCACATACACCGTCTTGCTCTCCTTCTGGCAGGAAAGAAGCAACAGTGCAAATGCCGTCAGACTGCAAAAACCGCGGAAGAAATTCTTACGCCTCATACTGAGAAACTGTTCTGAAAAAAACGCGCAAATTTTAGAAAATTAATCCACAGTGCAAAAAAAACTCCAAATTTGCAGTATGACAGATAAAATTATGGTGCGCGGCGCCCGCGTGCACAATCTCAAGAACATAGATGTGGACATTCCGCTCGGGCGGATTGTGGGAATAGCCGGAGTCTCTGGCTCGGGCAAGTCGTCGCTCGCGCTGGGCGTGCTCTACAGCGAAGGGTCGCGCCGCTATCTGGAGTCGCTCTCCACCTACACCCGCAGGCGGATGACGCAGGCCGCCAAGGCCGACGTGGACGAGGTGCTCTATGTGCCGGCGGCCCTGGCGCTGCACCAGAGGCCCGCAATCCCCGGCATCCGCAGCACATTCGGCACCGGCACCGAGCTTTTGGGCAGCCTGCGCCTGATGTTCTCCCGCCTGGGCAGCCACCGGTGCCCCTGCGGCCACTATCTGGAGCCGACCCTTCTGGTGGCGGCGGGCAAGGAGCTCGTCTGCCCCGAGTGCGGCGCCAAGTTCTATGCCCCCAGCGCCGAGGAACTCTCGTTCAACAGCCAGGGGGCCTGCCGCACCTGCGACGGCACCGGCACAATCCGCACCGTGGACGAATCGACCCTGGTCCCCGACGAGAGCCTGAGCATCGACGACGGGGCGGTCGCCCCCTGGAACACCCTGATGTGGTCGCTGATGAAGGATGTGTGCCGCGCAATGGGGGTGCGCACCGACATCCCCTACCGCGAGCTCTCCCCCCGCGAGAAGGAGATTGTGCTCCGCGGCCCGGCAGAGAAGAAGCACATATTCTACAAGTCCAAGAACTCCAACGACGCCGCCGAGCTGGACTTCACATACTACAGCGCCACCTACACTGTGGAGAACGCCCTCTCCAAGGTCAAGGACGAGAAGGGGATGAAGCGGGTGGAGCGCTTCTTGAGGCTGGACACCTGCCCCGACTGCGGCGGCACCCGCCTCTGCGACGCCGCCCGCGCCCCCAGAATCAGGGGAATCTCCCTGGCCGACGCCTGCAAAATGACCCTCACGGAAATCGTGGAGTGGGTAAAAGGGGTGCCCGCCTCCCTGCCGGAGGTGATGCGGCCAATGGCGGAGAGCATCTGCACCTCGTTCCTGGACACCGCCCGGCGGCTGCTCGATCTCGGGATAGGCTATCTGGCCCTCGACCGCCCCGCCGCGACCCTCTCCACCGGAGAGCGGCAGCGGATGCAGCTCTCCAGAGCGGTGCGCAACCGCACCACCGGGGTCCTCTACGTGCTGGACGAGCCCTCCATCGGCCTCCATCCGCAGAATATAATAGGTCTCTGCGGGGTGATGGACGACCTGGTGGCCGACGGCAATTCCGTGGTGCTGGTGGACCACGACACCAACATACTCTCCAAGGCTGACTGGCTCATAGAGCTGGGACCCGGGGCCGGCAGCAGCGGGGGCAATGTAATCGCGCAGGGCACTCTGGAGCAGATCAAGGACAGCGCCGACTCCAAAATAGGCCCGTTCCTGGCGGGCAAGGCCACGGTGGATGCCGCAGGCCGCGCCGCCGGGGAGGATGTGTTCCGCGAAGGGACCATCCGAATGACCACCGGCGCCATCCACACCGTGAAGCCCCTCTCGGTCAAAATCCCCAAGGGGCGGCTGACCGTCGTGACGGGAGTCTCCGGCTCGGGCAAGACCACGATGGTGCTGGAGAGCCTCATCCCCGCCCTGCAGGCGGCAGTGGCCGGCACTCCCCTCCCCGCGCACGTCACGGGGGTGGAGGCGGCGGGAATCCGGCAGGTCAAGCTGATAGACGCCTCTCCCATCGGCATCAACATCCGCTCTACTGTGGCCACCTACGCCAATGTGCACGACGAGCTGCGCAAGGTGTTTGCCAAGACCCCCGAGGCGCGCCGGCACGGCCTCAAGGAGGGCGACTTCTCCTACAACACCGGCAAACTGCGCTGCCCCACCTGCGACGGCACCGGCTCCATAAGCCTGGACGTGCAGTTCCTCCCCGATGTGGACATCCCCTGCCCCGACTGCCGCGGCTCGCGCTATTCGCGCCTGGCGGGGCAGTTCCGCCGCGAGAATGCGGGCGGGGAGTTCCACTCGCTCCCGGAGCTGATGGCGATGGACATAGATTCGGCCCTGGTGGCCTGCGGCGACCTCAAGACGGTGCGCGGCAGGCTGCAGGTGCTCTCTGACCTCGGGCTGGGATATCTCACCCTGGGCGAGGAGACCCCCAGCCTCTCCGGCGGCGAGGCGCAGCGCCTCAAGCTGGCCAGCGAGATGGGACGCGGCCAGGCCGATTCGCTGTTCGTGTTTGACGAACCCACCATCGGCCTCCACCCGAGCGACGTGCTCACCCTGCTCAAGGTGTTCCGCAGCCTTGTCGCGCACGGGGCCACAGTGGTGGTCATCGAGCACGACCTGGACATAATCCGCAACGCCGACCATATAATAGATATGGGGCCGGGCGGGGGCTGCCAGGGAGGGCGCATAGTGGCGGAAGGCTCCCCCGCCGACATCCGCCGCTGCCCGCAGAGCGTCACCGGCCGCTTTCTGTAGCGCCGCCGCACGGCGGAAATTGCCCGTTTTTTCCTACATTTGCGCCAATTGAAATAATTGAATATGGATCTTGGATTCTTCAGAGTTGCCGCCGCCGTGCCCAGAGTCAAGGTGGCGGACGTGGACCACAATGCAGAGGCCATCTGCCGCCTCATAGACAAGGCGGAGGCCGACAATGTTTCGCTCGCGGTGTTTCCGGAGCTCTCGGTGACGGGTTACACCTGCCTGGACCTCTTCGGGCAGAACCTGCTGCTCACAAAATCGGAGGAGGCGGCGGGCCGGATAGCGGCATACACCGCCGGCAAGCTGGTCACAGTGGTCGTCGGCGCCCCCATCCGCTTCCGCGGCAGGCTCTACAACTGCGCTCTGACCCTGCGCGACGGCCGCATAATCGGCATCGTGCCCAAGATTTATCTGCCGACCTACGCCGAGTTTGACGAGGGGCGCTGGTTCGCCTCCGGCTCGGACTTTCTGGGGCAGGGCAATCTGGCCGCCGACGGCTCCGACGCCTCGGTGATAAAATATTGCGGCCAGAAGTGCCGCATCTCCCCCAACCTGCTCTTTACCGTGGGGCAGGCCACGTTCGGCATTGAGATTTGCGAGGATTTCTGGACCCCGATCCCCCCGTCGTCGTTCCTGGCCCCCTCGGGAGCGCAGATAATTGTGAACATCTCCGCCTCCAACGAGGTAATGACCAAGCATCAGCAGCGCCGCCAGCTGCTGGCCAACCAGTCGGGCCGCACCGTGTCGGGCTATATCTACTGCTCTTCAGGCTACGGGGAGTCCACGATGGACACCGTGTACGGCGGCTCTTCCATCATCTGCGAGAACGGCGAGATAATAGCGGAGAACGAGCGCTTCCAGCTGCACGACACTATGATCACCGCCGATTTGGACATCGAGATGCTCAATGTGCTGCGCCAGAAGAAGAATTCATTCCGGGGAATGACTCCCGACGGCACATCGGCCTGCGAATATTCCCACCTCTACACCCACTACGACCTGGGCGACGCCGCCCCCACCGACTTTTCGCGGCGCCTCTGCCGCTTTGTGGAGCCCCACCCCTTCCTGCCGGAGGGCGACCAGGCGGAGATTGACCGCCGCAGCAAGGAGATCCTGCAGATCCAGACCACCGGCCTCATCGCCCGTCTGGAGCACACCGGCTGCAAGACGGCCGTGATTGGCATTTCGGGCGGCCTGGACAGCACGCTGGCGCTGATTGTCACGGTGATGGCCTTTGACCGTCTGGGGCTGCCGCGCAAGAATGTTATCGGCATCACTATGCCGGGGCTCGGCACCACCGTCAGGACCAAATCCAACGCGGTGGACCTGATGGAGATTCTGGGGGTCACCACCCGCGAAATATCGGTGGTGCCCGCCGTGGAGCAGCACTTCAGCGACATCGGCCACGACCCCGCAGTGATGGATTCCACCTACGAGAATGCCCAGGCCCGCGAGCGCACGCAGATATTGATGGACACCGCCAATCAGGAGAACGGCCTTGTGATAGGCACCGGCGACCTCTCGGAGCTGGCGCTGGGCTGGTGCACCTACAACGGCGACCATATGTCGATGTACGGGGTCAATGCCTCGGTGCCCAAGACTCTGATAAAGTATCTGGTCCGCTGGGCGGCGCGCAATGTGTTTGCCGAGCCCGCCGCGCCGGGCAGCCGCTCTGCCGCCGAGGTGCTGATAGACATCACCGAGACTCCCATCAGTCCCGAGCTGAAGCCGGCCGACGACAACGGGGAGATCAAGCAGAAGACGGAGGATTTGATAGGTCCCTACGAGTTGCACGACTTTTTCATTTACAATTTCATGCGCTACGGATATTCTCCCCGCAAAATCTATTTTCTCGCCTGCCGGGCGTTTATCACCCAGCGGGAGGCAGAGGTTTCTGCCGGCAAATCTCTGGGCGAGGATTGCGGAGTGTACGATGCGCAGACCATTCTCAAGTGGCTCAAGAAGTTTTACTGGCGCTTTTTCAGCCAGCAGTTCAAGCGCTCTTGTATGCCCGACGGGCCCAAGATCAGTCTGGTGAGCTTTTCGCCGCGCGGCGATTGGCGTATGCCCAGCGACGCGCAGGTGCGCCTCTGGATCAGCGAGCTGGAGGATCTTTAGTCTACGAGAGTTTAGAGACGATTTCGGCGCATCAATGCTCCGCCTAAAGGGGATTCGGGGCTGTTTCTTCGCTGCACTGCT
>CAZIUO010000046.1:0-12848 GCA_964542575.1 uncultured Muribaculaceae bacterium | reverse complement strand
TTGTTTTCGGTGGCGATGGAGGCGTGGTCGGTGCCGGGTACCCAGCAGGCGTTCTTGCCGTCCATACGCGCCTTGCGCACCAGCACGTCGTTGATGGTGTTGTTGAGCACGTGGCCCATATGCAGGATGCCGGTGACGTTGGGCGGCGGAATCACAATTGTAAAAGGTTCACGGCTGTCGGGTTCCGAATGGAAGAATTTATGGTCCATCCAGTATGCGTACCATTTGTCCTCTACGTTCGAGGGATTGTATTTGGCTTCAAGCTCCATTTTAAGTATATTCTAAAGCGTTGCGAATTTAGTCAATTCATCATAAACTTTGTGCACGGGAAGGCCCATCACATTGTAGAAAGAGCCTTCTATGCGGGTGCAGGCGGCATATCCTATCCATTCCTGGATGCCGTAGGCCCCCGCCTTGTCGTACGGGCGGCAGGTGTCCACATAATAGGCGATTTCGCTCTCCGAGAGGGGGCGGAAAGTCACCAGCGTGGTGTCGCACACCGTCTCCTCCGCATTTGCGGTGCGCACCGTGACGGCGGTGATGACCTCGTGGGTGCGGCCGCTGAGGCTGCGCAGCATCTCCAGAGCCTCCCCGCGGCTGTGCGGCTTGCCCATTATAAGGCTGTCCAGCAGCACCATCGTGTCGGAGGTGAGCAGTATCTCATCCTCTGCCAGCGGCCTGTGGAAGCCGTGCGACTTGCCTCTGGACATCAGGGCGGGCACCTCGCCGTGGGGCGTCTGCGGAGGGAAGACCTCTTCGAAATCGGTGCCGGTGTCCACGGTGAACTCCACCCCCAGCCCCTGCAGCAGCTCTCTGCGGCGCGGGGAGTTGCTCGCCAGAATTATTTTTTTGCCATTCATGTCCATAAGGGGGCAAATTTACTCAATTTGATTAATTTTGTCAAAATATGCATTTTGATATGAGAAAAAGACTATTTGCCACTCTGGCCCTACTTGGGGCTCTCTCTCTCGCCGCCGAGGCCCGCAAGGTTTCGGTGGAGGATTTCGGCGCCAAAGCCGATGACGGAATCAACGATGCCGAGGCGCTCCGCAGCGCCGCAGCCTATTGCCGCGCCCACAAGGGGACGACGCTGGTGTTCCCCGCCGGGGTCTACGACTTCAGCGACCCCGTCGCGGCCAAGATAGAGCGCGAAGCCATCGACGGCACCTACGGATGCGGCCTTCAGGTGCAGCGCCACCTGTTCCACCCGCAGAAGCCCTATGTCGTGGGGCTGGACTTCACCGGAGCCCGCAACCTCACCATCGAGGCCACAGGCGCCACACTTATGATAGAGGGGTGGATGGAGCCGCTCTCGTTTGTCAGATGCACCAACCTCACCGTCAAGGGGCTTGCGGTAGACTACAAGCGCCCCGCCACGACAGAAGCCAAGCTCACCGAGATCGGCCCCGACTATGTGATTGCGGAGTTCGACCCGGAGCTCTATAAATACAGTGACAAACTGGTGCAGGGGCGCACCCACTTCTACAGTACAAGCGAAGCCCGCATCTACGACCTTGACTGCACCGGAATGGAGCTCGTCGCCCCCGGCAAAATCCTCTACAAGGTGGTCAGCTCCAAGAAGGCTGAGATCGGCGACGTGCTGGTGATCCGCATCGGCGGCCACTACCGCCCCTGCTTTATGTTGCGCGAATGCAAGAACGTCACCCTCAAGGATGTCACAATCTTCTCCTTCCCCGGAATGGGCATCGTGGGGCATCAAAGCGAGGACATTCTGATTGACCACCTGCAGGTGATACCCGCCGCAGGGCGCTGCGCCTCCACCGTGACCGACGCCACCCACTTCACATCGTGCAGCGGCAACCTCACCATCCAGAACTGCCTCTTCCGCGGCAACGGCGACGACTGCACCAACGTGCACAACTACTACTGGTACCCCTACGCCGACAGCACCGACTCGCGCAAGGTGGAACTCCGCGTGGAGAACGCCGACCTGCACGCCCAGTCGCTGGACTATCCCCACAAGGGGGACACAATCCGCTTCGTGGGGCGCCGCAACCTCGTGGAGCAGGGGCGCTACATCGTCCGCAAGGTAGACACCTCCTGGGTTGACTGGAAGGTTGTGGTGACTCTGGACAAGCCCGTGAGCAAGGAGATGTGCGACAGCTGCTTCTCTGCCAGCTGGAACCGCTTCCCCTATGTGAAGATTCTCAACAACACCGTCAACTGCCACCTGGCCCGCAGCTTCCTGATCAAGGCCCCCTACTCTTACATCGCCGGCAACAAGATTTTCTGCAGCGCCGGCACAGCCCTCAAGCTCGGCGGCGAACTCAGCTGGCACGAGTCGGGTCCCGTGCGCGGCTGCATCATCGAGAACAACTACATCTCGCGCTGCTTCGCCTTCAAGAACGAGAGCCTGCCGGAGAACGGCCCCTCGATACTGATGATTTCCACCGAGGCCCCCGAGACCCCTCCCTATGTCAACGGCAACGTGATCATCCGCAACAATGTGTTCGAGGCCAACGGCTGCTTCCCGATGGAATTCTTCGACACCGAGAATGTGCAGATCTACGGCAACCGCTGCGACGAGCCCCTCACGGTCAAGCAGCACCACTGCCGCAACATCGTGATAAAGTAACGCCCCGGCGCGTTGCACAAAAATCCCCAGCAGACTTTTCTGCCGGGGATTTTTATTTCAGTTGAATTCTATATCAGATTCAGAAGGTCGCCGATGCTGTCTATTATGTGGTCGGCGCCCGCCTCGCCAAGGGCCTCGCGGCTGCCGTTGCCCCAGGTGACCCCCACGGTGCGGGCTCCGGCGCGGGAACCCATCAGGATGTCCACCGGCATATCGCCCACCACAATCGCCTCAGACGCGTCGGTCTTGAGCTCCTGCAGCGTCTTGAGCACCGGCGCCGGGTCGGGCTTGGGCTTGGGGGCGTCGTCAACTCCCAGCACATAGCTGATGTAGGGCTCGAGCCCCATATCGTGAATGAAGCCCACCAGCGAGGGGCGCTTGCGCGACGACGCCACGCTCAGCATCAGGCCGCGCCCGTGCAGCTGCGCGAGGGTTTCGCGGACCCCGGGGAAGGGCTGCGGCACCAGCCGCTCCCGCCACTCCTCGAACACTTCGCGGTAGAGGGCGGCGCAGGCGGCCATCTCCTCCTCCCCCATTCCGGGCTCCAGCATCTTGAATCCCTCGGCCAGGGGCAGGCCGATGGTGGCGCGGATGGCCTCCTCGCCCGGAACCGGATACCCCTTGCGGGACATCGTCTCCTGCATTGTCTTAACTATGTTCTCGCAGGTGTCCCCCAGCGTTCCGTCAAAGTCAAAAATTATAAGTTTTGTCATAGGCCGCGAAGATAGACAAAATCCCCGAACTAAAAACGGCCGGCCGCATATGCGGCAAGCCGTTTTTGTCTAGAACCTCGGTCCTCGGTGGCCGCCAGGGCCGCCGGGGCCGCCGGGGCCGCCGAATCCGGGCCCGCGGTCGCCGCCGGCGAATTTGCCGAAGGTGTATGTGAGCTTCAGCATCACATAACGCCCGAGTCGGTTGCTCCAGCTGTCCAGCAGATAGTTCTCAGTGGTGGTGCGGGCAATGCTCTTGCTCTGCTCCAGAAGGTCGAATGCGCTGGCCGCCAGAGAGAAGCTGCCGAACTTGTAGCTGATGCCGGCGTTCCAGATGAACTCGGGGTCGTTGTATCCCTCGGTGTAGCCGTGATAGAATGTGTAGTTGGCGTCGCTGCTCAGCTCCAGCTTCTCCCAGAGGGTCAGGATGAACGATGCCGACACGCTGTTGTCCAGGGTGTGCTTGTCGGCAGAGGAGTTGAGCGAATAGAGGGCGTTGTTGTAGCGCACCTTGCCGCCGACTGTCGCGTAGAGCTTGTCGCCGTTGTAGCGCAGGCTCAGGTCTTCAGTAACGCTGTAAGCGGTAGTCTTGCTCTCGGCAAAGCCGCTCTCGCCGGTGTAGAAACGCTCGCCGGCAGATGTCTCGCCCCAGAAATCCTTCATAAACTCGTCGTAGTTGAATGTCTCGGCATCCAGGCCGGCGCGCTGCTCTACATTCTGGTAGCTGACGGCGTCGGTCACCGAAGCCATTGTGTTGGAAACCACCGAGAAGTTGGAGCGGGCGATGGGGGTGTTGTATATCATATGGCCGCGCATTGTGAGCGACGGCTTCTTGGCATTGACGGGGATGGAGTAGCTCACGCCGTCGGCATCGAACCAGCTGGCGGTGACCACGCTGTTCTGGCCGTAGCTGCCGTTGAGTCCGATGTTGAGGGATGAGAAGGTGTATTTGTTGTTGGTGGCGAAACGCACGTCGGCATTGTGCGTGAACGAAGGGAGCAGATAGCCGTTGCCGGTGCTGATGGATGTCGGGTTGGAGACATCCAGTATGGGGAGCATTCTGGAGGTGGAGGGCTGAGAAGAGCGGCCGGAATAGAAGGCGCGGATGTTGGTGGTGGAGCTGAAGTTGTAGTGGGCGCGGACCTCGGGCGACCAGTTGAGCAGCCATTCCCCCTCGCCCATATCGGTGGTGATGCCGAACTTGGTGGTGTGGGTCTCGTTGTAGGTGGGCTGTATGGAGGCGCCGAACTGCAGGAAGTTGCGCTCCTTCTGATACTGCATCATTATTCCCGCCCGCTGGTTGATGAATATGTTCTCCACGCTGCTGCTGTAATACTCATTGACTATGCTGTAGAGGTCGGTGTCGCTCATATCGCGGATGAAGGCGGTGTCGTCTGTGGTGTGGGCAATTTCTCCCGTATAGTCGCTGGTGGTCTTTACCGAATTGTTGTGGCTGTATTTGACTCTGTACTGCGCGCTCAGGAACCAGTTGTCGGAGAGGGGCTCGGTGTAGTCCAGATTGCCGTTGAGGGTCATCGCCTTGGTGTCGGTGTGGGAATACTGGTCTATGAGCTTGGCGCTGCCGTCGGAATAGTAGCGGGTCTGGCTGAACTCCTTGGCATCCTTGTCGCTGCCCGAGAAGCTGTAGCGCCCGCCGATGCTGATGGTGCGGCCGGCCCTCTGACCGATGCGCTGGCCCACCATAAAGCGGCCGTCGGCGGTGCGGCTGCGGGTGATGCCGTAGTCGAACGAGCGGGAGTCGTTGAGCACGTCGTAGATGTCCTCGCTGTTGTTGCCGGAGGTGGAGCTGCTGTTCTCGCTGTCGGTGGTGCTGACCTCCATATTGAAGCGGGGGCGGAATATTATGCGGGTGCGCTCCGGAGTGTAGCGCAGCTCGCCGCCCAGCTCCACAAACTGTTCGCCCGAATAGTTCTTGCTCTCCGAAGAGGTGGAGAGGTCGGGCTCGTCGGTCATATATGTGGTCTTCTCGTTCTTGCTCTGCACGTCGCTCTTGCGGGAGCCGACCTCCAGGCTGACGTTGGCCTCCAGGTCCTTGACGCGGGTGGTGCCGTAGTTCACGCCGGTCATCCACTCGTCGTTGATGCCGTTCTGGCCGCCCCATCCGCCAAAGCCGCCGCGGCTGTTGGTGTTGTTGCCGTTGGCCACGATGGCCAGCTGGTCGGTCTCGTTAAAGCGGCCCAGGATGCCGTTGCCCTGGTAGCGGATGTCGTTGGAGAGGTCAAAGCGGCTGTCGGTGCCGGCGTTGCTGCGCATATCGCGTCCCAGTCCGCCGGAGAAATTGCCGAACCAGCCGTCGAACATCCCCTTGTAGGTGCTCACGTCAATCACCTTCTCGGTATCGTCATCCTCTATGCCGCTGAACTGCGCCTGCTCCGACTTCTTGTCAATCACCTTGACCTTGTCCACCACCTTCACCGGGATGTTCTCGGTGGCCAGGCTGGGGTCGTCCAGGAAGAAGGTCTTGCCGTTGAGGGTGATTTTGTTGATGGTCTCGCCCTGCGAGGTGATGGAGCCGTCGCTGCTCACCTCGATGCCGGGCAGCTTTTTGAGCAGGTCCAGCAGCACCGCGTTGTCCTTGACCTTGAACGACGATGCCGTATATTCTATGGTGTCCTGCTTTATCGTGATGGCGCTGCCCACGGCAGAAACCGTGGCTCCCTGCAGCATCTGGTAATCTTCAATGACGGCCAGAGTGCCCAGGTTGAGGGTGCTTTTGCCGAGGGTTATTTTTTTTGAGAGCGGCTTGTAGCCCACCAGCTCCGTCTTGAGGGTGTAGGTGCCGTATTCCACCTTCTCCAATGTCGCCTTGCCGTCAAGCCCGGCAAGAGCGTAATATTTGGCCACGGTGTCGCCCTCGCTCATCAGCATCACAGCTGCATAGGAGGCCGCTTCGCGGGTCAGTGAATCAACAAGCATCAGCTTTACGGTGCCTTTCTGCACAGGTGCGGCAGCGGCTTCGGGGGCCGGCGTCAGGGCCAGGAAGGCGAGCGCCAGGAGAAGGATACATTTTTTCATACGGAAGTTTTGACCCCAGAAGCCCCCTCAAGTTTAAAACGGGGCATAAAAAAAGGTGACCTTTCGGCCACCTTCTGTTCTGTTATGAATACTACTCTTCCGGCTTGTCCTCAAGCTTGAGGTCGTAGTCGCCAAGATGTTTTACCTTGAAGCCGTTGGCTTTGTACTCCTCGTAGTTGAAGGCCTCCATCTCGTCGATGGAGAGTTTGTGGAACTCGTAGAAGTTGTGCCACCAGGTCTGGTCGCTGCCCAGGCTTGCGGAAAGATATGCGTCTGCGATGTCGCAGCCCATTGCGGGAGCCACATAGAAGGCACCCATCGCCAGCACGTTGACGCCGTTGCCGGTGATTGCGCGCCTTGCGGCGGGAACGCTCTCAACTACGCCCGACATTACGTGGGGGCACTTGCTGGCTGCGATGTGGATGCCCATACCGGTGCCGCAGAATGCCAGCGCGCGCTCAAACTCGCCCTCTGCGATGAGGCTGCCGATGCGCAGGCCGATGCGGTGGAACATCAGGTCGGTGTTCTCGGCATCTTCGCCGGGATGCTGCACGCCTACGTCGGTGACTGTCCAGCCTTTTTCCTTAAGGTGAGCGACCACTGCCTCTTTAAGAGGGAAGCCGGCGAAATCTGCGCCGACGAGAATCTGTTTGTCTTTGATGGTTTTCATATCGGATGTCTGATATTTTTATTGTGTGTCCTGCAAATATAAAAAATCGCTAATTTTGGAGCAAATTAAAAACGATGGAAGAATACGTGCACGATTACATGCGCTACCGCATACACCGCATACTGCTTGTGTGCAGCAGCTACGACGGCTACACCCTGGAGGAGGACGGACACATAGACCTGCAGATAATAAGCGAATACAACGAGCTCAATATGAGCAACCCCCCTTCCATAGTGCGGGTCAGCTCCGCCGCCGAAGGGCTGGAGAAGATCCGCTCCGGAGAGCAATATGACTTCGTGCTCACGATGTACAATGTGGGCGAAGTCTCGGTGTTCGACTTTGCCACGGCAGTCAAGGAGGTCCACCCCAAGATGCCGGTGTTCCTGATCACCAGCTTCTCGCGCGAAATCTACCGCAAGATACAGGAGAGCCACTGCGAGGCCATCGACAACATATTCTGCTGGCACGGCACGGCCGACCTGATCATCGCCATCATCAAGCTGGCGGAGGATATGCTCAACGCCGACCGCGACATCCTGGAGGGGGGCGTGCAGGCCATCCTGCTGGCGGAGGACTCCTTCCGCTTCTACTCTTCATATCTGCCGATGCTCTACAAGATACTGCTGAAGCAGAACAGCGAGTTCATCAAGGATGCCTACAACGAGCAGCAGATGGTCACCCGCAAGCGGTCGCGCCCCAAGGTGCTGCTGGCCACCTGCTACACCGATGCCGTGGAGATGTACCGCAAATACAAGAACAACCTGCTGGGAGTCATCACCGACGTGGGGATGGTGATCCACCGGGGCGACCCCTCCGAAACGGAGAAGTCCGACGCCGGGGTGGACATCTGCCGCATAGTCAAGAGCGAGACCCCCTGGATGCCGGTGATAATGCAGTCTTCGCAGCTGTCGATGAGGCGGCTGGCGGAGCTTCTGGGGGCGGGCTTCATACCCAAGACCAGCAAGACGCTGCTGGACAACCTGCGCAATGTGATCAACTCCGAGTTCGGGTTCGGCGACTTCGTGTTCAACGACCCCCGCACCGGCGTGGAAATCGCGCGGGCGCGCGACCTCTATCAGATGCAGAAGGTCATCGCCACAGTGCCGGATGACGTGCTGGAATACCATCTGCGCCAGATGCACCTCTCCAAATGGCTGTATGCCCGCGGCCTCTTCCCCATCGCCAAGGTGCTGCGCAGCATGAACAGCAGCCAGTTCGAGAGCACCGAGGCCCACCGGGCGGCCATAGTGCGGCTGCTCAATGAATACCGGCAGCTGCTGGGACAGGGAATCGTGGTCTCCTTTGACGAGGAGACCTACAGCGACACCGTCTCCTTTGCCAAAATCGGCAGCGGCAGCATCGGCGGCAAGGCGCGCGGCCTGGCCTTTATGAACGGCATCCTGGCCAAGCACGGCCAGTTCAAGAAATATCCGGGGGTGATTGTGACAATCCCCCGCAGCGTGGTGATTTCTTCCGACTACTTTGAGGAATTCATGGCCGGCAACAGCCTGCAGAACATAATCGATGCCGACGTGAGCGACGAATTCCTGCTGAGCGAGTTTCTCAACAGCACCATCCCGCAGTCGCTGCACCGCCAGCTGGCCAAGTTCGTGTCGACCTGCCGCAAGCCGCTGGCCATCCGCTCCTCTTCCAAGCTGGAGGACTCCAACTACCAGCCCTTCGCCGGGGTCTACTCCACATATATGATACCCCGCTGCAAAGACGACGGCCAAATGCTGCGTATGCTCATCCGCGGCATCAAGAGCGTCTACGCCTCGGTGTTCTTCGCCTCCAGCAAGGCCTACATCCAGACTTCGCAGAATGTGCTCAGCGAAGAGCGGATGTCGGTGCTCATCCAGGAGGTGTGCGGCACGGAGGAGGAGGGCTACTTTATGCCCACCTTCAGCGGCGTGGCCCGCTCGCGCAACCTCTATCCGCTCGGCTATGAAAAGCCCGAGGACGGGGTCTGCAATGTGGTGATGGGCCTGGGCAAGGCGGTGGTGGACGGCGCGCGCACGCTGCGCTTCTCCCCCGCATATCCCGACAAGGCGCTGCAGACATCCACCGTGGAGCTCACCGTGAGCGACGCGCAGACCGAGGTGATGGCGCTGAGCCTGGACCCCAGCAAATTCCTCCCCTCCACCGACGACGCGGTGAACATCGCGCGGCTGCCCGTCTCCAAGATATCGCACTGGCGCAACGCAAAATATGTCTGCTCCAACTTCGACTATGCCAACGGCCGCATAAGCGAGGGGCCGACCTTCAACGAATCCTTCAAGGTCATCACCTTCAACGGAATACTCAAATACAACTCCTTCCCCCTGGCGGAGATAATCCGCGAGCTGCTGCGCATCGGCGAGGAGGAGCTGCGCTGCCCGGTGGAAATCGAGTTCGCGGTGAATATGGACACCCCCGCCGGCAGCCCCAAAGTCTTCAACTTCTTGCAGATAAGGCCCATAATCAACGACCTTAACGACTCCAAGGTGGACTGGGACAAGATTGACACAAGCGGCGCCCTCATCTACAGCGAATCGGCCCTCGGCGTAGGGGAAATCAAGGGGCTGCAGCACATCGTGTATATGAAGTTCGACAAGTTTTCCTCGCTCAAGACGCAGGAGATTGCCGAGGAGCTCTACAAGATAAACGCCCGCTTCAAGAGCGAAAAGCAGGAATATGTGCTGGTGGGCACCGGCCGCTGGGGCTCTTCCGACCCCAATCTGGGAGTCCCCGTCAAGTGGGGGCACATCTCCGAGGCCAAGGTGATTGTGGAGATGGCGCTCAAGAACTTCAACATAGAGTCCAGCCAGGGGACCCACTTCTTCCAGAACGTGACTTCGCTTGGGGTGGGCTATCTCTCAATCAACCCCTCTGCCGGCGAAGGCATCTTTGACCAGGCGCGGCTGGACGCCATAACCCCCATATACGATGGGGAATGGTTCAAGGTGGTGCGCACCGAGACCCCTCTGGAGGTTTATGTAGACGGCGTCGCCCGCCGCGCGATTGTTAAATTGTAATTTGCGATTTGCGCGATTTGTTATAAATTTGTGTCTGATTTTTACAGCAGAGCAAGATGGCAGAAGCAGCACTTACAGCCCTTTCGGAAAAGATAGAGAAACTCATCGCGATGTACGAGAGCGAGCGTGAGCAGTGCACCGCACTCAAGAGCGAGCTTTCGCAGTGCCGCAGCCAGCTGGACCGCTGCCGTGAAAGACAGACAAACTTAGAACAACGCAACAAGATATTAGAAGATAAATTAAATAACTTGCAATTGGCAGGTGCATTTACCGGCTCATCCACAGACAGCGCGGCGGCAAAGCGCAGGCTCAACGCCGTGATTAAGGAGATAGACGAGTGCCTTGCAATGTTGAATATGTAGGCGTATATGGGCGAGATGCAGAAAATAACGGTGACCATCGGCGGGCGGAAGTTCAACTTCAACATCCTGGCCGAGACGGAGGAGCGGGTGCGCGAGTCAGTCAAGCGCCTGGAGGAGAAGGTCGCCCTCTACGCATCGAGATATACGACCAGGGACATGCAGGACATTCTCAGCATAGTGCTGATGGATTATGTGATACAGCATATTGCACTTGAACAGAAAGACGATACGAACGAGCTGTTGTCGGGCATAGAAGCGCTCGGCAAGCGTCTGGACGAATACATTGACAGTGGCCGCTAGCATAACTCTTTGCCAAAATCAACGTTTTTTATTCCAAAAAGAGTTCACGGCTGCCAAAAACGGGCCTAGGTTACCCTTCGGGGGATTCTTGCTTAGTGTAGGGACGGAGGAAGTTTGCGGCTTACACCATAATGGACTCAAATCTTGCTTTTAAAGATTTTTGGACTAACAGTAGCTGGCGGCCTTTTTTATATATCAGATTCTTTCTCTGATTGTAGGTTATTGAAGCAGACATTTAACTAACACCACTCAATAACCATACAATGATAACATACATCATAATTGCCATAGTGGCAGCCCTCGCGGGCATTGCGCTCTACATTCTGGTGCAGCGCGTCATCCTCAAGAAGAAGGGGGACGAAATCATCCGCAACGCCGAAGCAGAAGGGGAGAACATCAAGAAGGAGAAGATTTTCCAGGCCAAGGAGAAGTTTCTGCAGCTGAAGAGCGACTACGAGGACACCGTAAAGGAAAAGAACAATCAGATTGCACAGGTTGAGAACCGTCTCCGCCAGAAGGAGAGCCAGCTGGGCCAGCAGAACAACGAGCTCAGCCGCCGCATCAAGGAGAACGACCAGATAAAGGAGAATCTGCAGCGACAGCTGGAGATCGTGGGCAAGAAGAAAGAGGAGTACGAGAGTATGCGCGAGGCCTCCATCCGCAAGCTGGAGGAGGTCGCCGGGATGTCTGCAGAAGAGGCCAAGGAACAGCTGATGACCAGTATGAAGGCCGAGGCCAAGACCCAGGCGATGTCTTATATCAACGATGTGATGGACGAGGCCCGGCTCACCGCCAGCAAGGAGGCCAAGCGCATCGTGATCAACACAATACAGCGCACCGCCCCCGAGGTGGCCATTGAAAACGCCGTCACCGTGTTCAACATTGAGAACGACGAGGTCAAGGGGCGCATCATCGGCCGCGAAGGGCGCAACATCCGCGCTCTGGAGGCTGCCATCGGAGTCGAAATCGTGGTGGACGACACCCCCGACTCCATCCTCATCTCCGCATTCGACCCCGTCCGCCGCGAGGTGGCCCGTCTGGCGCTGCATCAGCTCATCGCCGACGGCCGCATCCATCCCGCCCGCATCGAGGAGGTAGTGGCCAAGGTCAGCAAGCAGCTC
The DNA here is from genome assembly GCA_964542575.1 of uncultured Muribaculaceae bacterium. GTDB lineage: Bacteria > Bacteroidota > Bacteroidia > Bacteroidales > UBA932 > Equibacterium. The sequence continues at coordinate 1,039 of CAZIUO010000046.1, read as the reverse complement.
GACGAGGAGATTATGGAGACAGGCAAGCGCACCTGCATCGACCTGGGCATCCACGGCCTCAATTCGCAGCTTGTGAAGATGGTGGGCCGTATGAAATACCGCTCTTCTTACGGACAGAACCTGCTGCAGCACTCGCGCGAGGTGGCCAACATCTCGGCGATTCTGGCAGCCGAGCTGGGACTCAACCCCAAGATTGCGAAGCGCGCCGGCCTGCTGCACGATATCGGCAAGGTGGCCGAGGAGGAGTACGAACTGCCCCACGCAATCGTGGGTATGAAGATCGCCGAGAAGTGCAAGGAGAAGCCGGAGGTTTGCAACGCCATCGGCGCGCACCACGAGGAGATCGAGATGGAGACCCTCATCGCCCCCATCGTGCTGGTGGCCGATGCCATTTCCGGTTCCCGTCCCGGCGCCCGCCGCGAGGTCATCGACTCTTACATCAAGCGTCTTAAGGATATGGAGAACATCGCCGCATCCCACGCCGGCGTGGTCAAGGCTTACGCCATCCAGGCGGGCCGCGAGCTGCGCGTGATTGTGGGCGCCGAGCAGGTGAGCGACGCCGAGTGCAACGAGATTTCCGCCGAGGTTGCACGCAAGATCCAGGATGAGATGACTTATCCCGGTCAGGTCAAGGTCACTGTGATCCGCGAGGTTCGCAGCGTCGCATACGCAAAATAATCAAGATTATGGCAGACAATAATCCCAAACAGATCAGCCTGGAGATTTCTCCCGAAATGGCGGGGGGCGTCTATTCCAACCTTACAATCATAAACCATTCCGGCAGCGAGTTTGTGCTGGACTTTGCGCAGATGATGCCGGGCGCTCCCAAGCCCAAGGTGGCCAGCCGCATCGTCCTGACTCCCGACCACGCCAAGCGGCTGCTTGCCGCCCTCAGCGAGAATGTCTCCAAATATGAGTCGGAGTACGGCGAAATCAGGATGCATAAAACCGGAATCGCCCTCGGCCCCATCGGGGAGGCGTAGGGAGTTTAGAGTTTAGAGTTTAGAGTTTAGAGTTTAGAGTTTAGAGTTTAGAGTTT
>CAZIUO010000045.1:0-13188 GCA_964542575.1 uncultured Muribaculaceae bacterium | reverse complement strand
GGGTAGAAAAAATACCCGCTACGCCCCTTTGTGCCTCCGCGATTTTGATGCGCTACTCTAAACTCTAAACTCTAAACTCTAAACTCTCAGGAACTACCGCACGCAGCGGACGCTGAGGGCGATGGAGCTGTTGTTGGTGGCGCCCACGCGGAAGTCGGCGCTGTCCCAGTAGATGTAGCGGAAGTAGCTCTCGGAAGAATCCTTGGCGGTGGCGCTCCACCACATTCCGTAGGTCCCGAGGCCGTAGAAACCGCCGTCTGCCACCTGCATATAGCCGCAGGGCAGGGGGTTGAAGTTGACGGAAACCTGATGGGTATTGTGCACGGAGAAGGGCCAGAGGCGCTCTCCGTTGAAATATGCGTCGGGGGTGATTGCGGCGGCGACTGTGGGCCAGCTGTCGGCAAAGGAAACCTCGCTGCCGGCAAGTGCCTTGCCCAGGTCCTCCCAGTCGGCATTCGTGGGCAGATGCCAGCCCTTGGGGCAGATGCCTTCAGTGGCCTCCTGCCAGGTGTACAGGCGCCCCAGCACGTGGTCCATCACGGGCGAAGAGGAGTAGGAATAGCCGGCTCCCTCCCAGGCGAGATTCTCTGCAAGCCAGTCGAGGCTGCCGATGGTCTCGTAGCGGTAGCTGCGGCCGTCGCGGCTGTCGGTGAACACCTTCTGGGTGTCATAGGGCAGGCCCTGCAGCGAACCCGTCATAAGGGTGGTGTCCACGGTGGTGACGGTCTTCTTGCTGCTCTCCACAATGTAGTCCGGGTGATATGCCAGCGCCTTGACGGTGTATTCCGCCGGGGTGTCGGGGAACTGCACCACGATAGTGGGGGCGTAGAGGGTGTCGGTGTGGATGGTGGAGATGACCCAGCCCCAGGTGATGGAATCGGTGGGGAGGGTGATGCCGCCTGCCGAGAGTTCCACCACATCGCCGGTGTAGATGTAGTCGTCTATGTCAAAGGTGATGGTCCCCTCCATATAGTTGTAGGTGGTGGTGTCGTCTATACAGGACGACGCCAGGCACAGCGCCAAAAACGCTGTCAGCCCAAGAATTGCCTTTTTTATCGTATGCATAACAAACGGCGAATTTAAAAAGAAAATATTATACTTTTGCAACGCTATGAAGTTTTTGAGATTCGGGGCTCTGCTGCTTGCGGCCCTTGCTCTCGCCGGCTGCAGCGGGGAGCAGAAATATGTGCAAATATCGGGCTACGCCCAGGGCGGGGAGTATTATGTGACCTGCTCGATACCCTCACAGCGGCAGTTCGAACCCCTTAAGAAGGCCATAAACGACACCCTCTCCGCCATCGACTGGTCGGTGAGCGGCTACAACAGCGGCTCGCTCATCACCAGAATCAACAGCGGCGAGCGGGCCCCCCTGGACAGCATCTTCATAGACCTTTTTGAGATGTCGCGGCGCTTCTATGCAGAAAGCGGCGGGGCGGTGGATGTCACCTGCGGCCCGCTGTTCGACCTCTGGGGCTTCGGCTTCAGGGAGTCCAGGATGCCCTCGCAGAGTGCCGTGGACAGCGCTATGGCGCTCGTGGGCATAGACCGCTTCTCGATAGAGACCGGCGCCGACGGCAAAAGCTACCTCAATATGCCCGAGGGGGGCAGCATCAACTTCAACGCCATTGCGCAGGGTTACTCCTGCGACGCGGTGGCGGCGGTGCTGGAGGCGTTCGGCTGCCGCAACTATATGGTCTCTCTGGGAGGCGAGCTGGTGTGCAAGGGGAGCAGCGCCCGGGGCGGCAAGTGGCGGGTGTGGATAGACCGTCCCGAAGACGGCAATATGCAGCCCGGCGCCCTCAAGCAGGACATAATCTCAGTGACCGACTGCGGCCTGGTGACCAGCGGCAACTACCGCAAATACTATATCGTGGACGGGCAGAAGTATTCCCACACCATAGACCCCACCACCGGCAGCCCCGTGACCCACGACCTGCTCAGCGCCACTGTGGTGGCTGAAGACAGCGCCACGGCCGACGCGATGGCCACCGCAATGATGGTGCTCGGCCCCGAAAAGGGGCGCGCCCTGGCGGAGAAATGGATGGCCGACCCTGCGATGCACCGCGGAGTATATCTGGTGTATGGCACTCAGGACAATATGCTCACCTGGCACACGCCGGGCCTGGAGCTTGAGAGCGGCAACTGAGACGCCGCCCCGCAAGAGGCTCAGCAGGCCAGCAGCCTGGACACAAGCTCGCTCAGAAGGTCGGCGTCGCTGGCCTCGCCGCGGGTGTTGCTCTTGCTGCGATAGTCAAACTCCTTGACGACGGCCACCGCCTTCATACAGCTTTTCAGAGGATAATTGCGGGCGTAGCGGGTGTAGTCGCGCTTCATTATGAACGGGTTAAGCCCGGTGGCGGCGGCAATCTCGCTCTCCGGCATCGAATCCAGCCGGCAGGCGTGGTAGCGCAGCAGCTTTAGGAACTGCCCCGACAGGGCGGCGGTGATCATCTGCACCGGGTAGCGCTTTGAATTCTTGCCGAAGTGCAGGGCTATCTTGTAGCTCTTGGCGGCGTTTTTCTCGCACAGGGCGGCCGCCAGCTCGAATGCGGAATACTCGCGGCTGATGCCGACGCTCTCCTCTACCATCGCGCAGGTGATGCGGTCGCTCCCCTGCAGGCTGCGCCGCAATTTGTCCACCGCCAGGGCGATCTTGGAAAGGTCGGTGCCGCACGCCTCGAACAGCATATCCGACACCCCCTCCTCCGCCTGCAGGCCGCAGGAACGGATGTGGTCGTCTATCCACCCCACGATTTTCCACTCCTTGACCTGCTCGCAGTCCAGCACCACGCCGACTTCGGCGGCCCGCTTGTAGAATTTGGTGCGCTTGTCTATGTTTTTGCTGCTGCCGGGGTCGGTGGGGGTCTTGTAGCAAATCACCAGCACCGTGGTGGGCATCAGATGGTCAAAATAGGCCTCGATCTTGTCGATGTCCCGCATCGCCTGCGCCTCCTTGACCACAATCAGCTGGCGGCTCACCATCATCGGGAACTGCCGCGCGTGGCTCACCACGTCGGCGGCGCTGATGTCGGCGCCGTAATAGACCATCTGCCCGAAATCGCGCTCCTCCTCCGGCAGCACCTTCTCCAGCAGCAGGTTGCAGATCCTGTCGATGTAGTAGTGCTCCTTGCCGAAAAGCAGGTAAAAGGGCTTGATGTCCCCCTTAAGAATGTCCGCCTCGATTCCGGCGACCAGTTTTGCAGTGTCTTCAGATTGCTTTGCCATAAGATTAGCCAAGATATGCATTTTTTCTATCTTTGCAAAGAAGCGGCTATGCAGCAGATTTACGACCCCATACGGCACAAGACGGTCAAGCTCACCCCTGAGGAGGGGGTGCGCCAGGGGGTCATATCGATGCTGATGAAGCGCTGCGGCTGCCCCGCCACCCATCTGGCGGTGGAGTACGGCTTCAAATTCAACAATCTGCAGTACCGCGCCGACGTGGTGGTGTTCAACCGCGCCCTGCAGCCCGCCCTGCTGGTGGAGTGCAAGGCTCCCGACGTCAAGCTGTCGGAGGAGACGGTGAGCCAGGTGGTGCGCTACAACCTGGTGCTGCAGGTCCCCTACATCCTGATTACAAACGGAGAACTTTTTTATCTTTGCAGGCGCGCTTGCGGCGGCAACTACGAGCCGTGCGGCAAGATGCCCACATTTGATGAGTTGTGCCAGATATGATTGACCTTAACGACAGCATTATTTTCAAGACAGTCTCCGAGCAGGCCCGGCAGCTGGGCGTGCGCGCCTTCGTGATCGGGGGATACGTGCGCGACTGGTTCATGCACCGCGACAACAACGACGTGGACATCGTGGTGGAGGGGAGCGGCATCGCCCTGGCGGAGAAGGTGGCGGAGAAGCTGCACAGCAAGGTCACGGTGTTCCGCAACTTCGGCACCGCGATGTTCAAATACCGCGGAGTTGAGGTGGAGTTCGTGGGGGCGCGCAGGGAGTCCTACGACCGCACTTCGCGCAAGCCCATTGTGGAGGACGGCACCCTTGAGGAGGACCAGCGCCGGCGCGACTTCACCATCAACGCAATGGCCTTCAGCCTGCAGAGCGAGGACTACGGCACCCTGATAGACCCCTTCGGAGGCATTGCGGACATAGCCGCAGGCATAATCCGCACCCCGCTGGATCCCGACACCACCTACAGCGACGACCCGCTGCGGATGCTGCGCGCCGTGCGGTTCGCCACCCGTCTGGGCTTTGAAATAGTGCCCGAGTCGATAGAGAGCATGCGCCGCAACAAAGATCGGCTGCAGATTCTCTCCAAAGAGCGCATCACCGACGAACTCAACAAGATACTTATGACGGCGACCCCCTCGCGCGGATTCTATCTGCTGGACGAGTGCGGCCTGCTGGACTATATCCTCCCCGAACTCACCGCCCTCAAGGGGGTGGAGACGGTGCAGGGGCGCGGCCATAAAGACAACTTCGCCCACTCGCTGCAGGTGCTGGACAATGTGGCCCGCAGCAGCGACAATCTCTACCTGCGCTGGGCGGCCCTGCTGCACGACATAGGCAAGGCCCCCACCAAAAAGTGGGACGACCGCCTGGGCTGGACCTTCCACAACCACGACTTTGTGGGGGCCAAGATGGTCAAGGGGCTGTTCCGCCGCCTCAAGCTGCCTATGAACGAGAAGCTGCTCTACGTGCAGAAGCTGGTGCAGCTGCATCTGCGCCCCATCGCCCTGGTGACCGACGAGGCCACCGACTCTGCGGTGCGCCGCCTGCTGTTCGATGCCGGCGACGACGTGGACGACCTTATGATTCTCTGCAAGGCCGACATCACCTCCAAAAACGAGGTCAAGGTGGAGACCTTCAAGGCCAACTACGAGAAGGTGCGCGCCAAGATGGTCGAGGTGGAGGAGAAGGACCGCGTGCGCAACTTCAAGAACCCCATCACCGGAGAGATCGTGATGCAGCGCTACAACATCGGCCCCTGCAACCTCATCGGCCAGATAAAGGAGCGGGTCAAGAACGCCATTCTGGACGGCGAAATCCCCAACGAATACGAGGCTGCCTACGCCCTTATGGAGAAGGCGGCTGCGGAGCTGGGGCTCAAGTAATTACAATCTGTAAATCGAGAAAGGGCCCACCCTGCGGCACTGCCTGCCCTGCAGATACTCCTGCAGCGGGGCGCATTCGGCCGCTCTGGCGGTGTCGGTGATCAGAATTTCGCCGCAGTGGCTGCCGGAGACGAACTTGTCCGCATCCCAGCCGTAGTCGGTGATGTCGCATCCCAGATACACGTCCATATTTTCCGGCCGGTGCACCATAAGGGTGTTGTAGGTCTGCGGCCCCTCTTCGCGGGCGGCGAGGCAGACTTTCTCGTATGCGGTCCATTCGTTGAGCGGCTCAATTGAAATTCCGGCGGCAAAAACGGCCAGAAACATCGCGGCGCAGACGGCTGTGCAACCCTTCTGCCACCCCGCTTTTGCGGTGACGGCAATGGCTGCCAGGCTGCCGGCCAGCAGAGTGGCGGCAATCGCGATTATCGTGGGGCAGAAAATGTAGGGGACGGCGGCCGTCAGCCTGGACCCGAGGGCGGGGCAGAGGCCGCAGGCCATCAGCAGAATGGCGGCGCCGGTCAGCGCAAATATGCCCTGCACCGCAATCAGCGCCCACTTTTCCCAACGGCCGCCGCACCGCTCGCCGTAGAGGGGCAGCAGATAGGCCATAAGGGGGATTATGGGGGTCAGATATATCGCCAGCTTGCCGCTGAAGGCGGAGAGCATAATGAATGTGGCGGCGATGGCGGTGAGCATCAGCTTGGATGACTTGTCGCCCCCGCTGCGCCTGAAGTAGAGCGATATCACTGCGGGAATCAGCAGCAGAGTGTAGGGGAGAGATGCGTAGAGCATCACCGGAATGTAATACCAGAAGGGGTGCTTGTGGGTGAAGGCGTTCACCGCGCGGTCCATCGTCTGGTGGAAGAGCAGGCTGTCGATGTAGACCTTGCCCCCCTCCAGCCAGGCCCCCAGAATCCAGAGGCCGAAGAGGGCGAGCATCAGCGCCCACTGCCGCCAGCCCAGGAACTCCCCGATGCGCCGCAGCTGATGCTCCAGCGCCAGAAACACCACAATTGCCACCACAGGGGCAAAGAAGCCCACCGGCCCCTTGGTAAAGAGGGCCAGGAATATGTAGAGGGGCAGCAGCCATTTGTCGCGGGGGCGCGTGCCGCGGCCCGAGTACATCTTGTAGAAGGTGAAAAGGGCCAGCACTATGAACATTGTCATCAGCACATCCATCCGCAGGAAGAAGGTCTGAATCATCATCAGCGCCGACGCCAGGGCCACCGAGGCGCACGCGAGGCGCATCGCCGCCGTGGGGCGCCGCTCTTCTGTGCACGAGAGCATCAGCCAGCGGTCCATCACCGCCACCGTCACCAGCGAGGGGATGAGGGCGGTGAGCAGGGTCGGCAGCCACATACTCCAGGGGCCGCAGAACAGCCTCGAGAGCATCATTATCCAGAAAAACAAGGGCGGCTTGTCGGTGTAGATGCCCCCCTGGTTGTAGAAGCAGAAGAAGTGCCCTTCGCGCAGCGCCTCGTCCACGATGCTCAGATAGCGGAGCTCGTTGGAGGGGGAGGGGTCGCGCAATATCATCATAGGCAGGGCGCACGCCGCCACCAGGGCAAACAGCGCCGCGAGCGGATGCTCTTTCAAGTATCTGCCCATCGGAATCTATTTGAGATTGTTCTCGCCGGGGTCGTAGTCCACCCAGTTGCGGCGCATCCAGCGGTAGATGAAGCAGTCGGTGAAGCCGCGCAGGCGGTTCCACATATTGAACTTGGACTTGCCCGCGGTGCGGCTGCGGTGGGTCACCTTGACCTCCTTGTAGCAGCCGCCCTCCTGCAGCAGCACCAGTGCCGGCAGAAAGCGGTGCATCCCGTTGAACATAGGCAGGCGGCGGGCTGCAGTCATCTTGATGACCTTCATCGGGCACACGCTGTCGGTGGCGCCGTCGCCCGTCATCATCCGCCGGAAGCCGTTGCCGATGCGCGACTGCAGCTTCTTGCGGAAGCCGTCTTCGCGCGTGGAGCGCACGCCGGCCACCAGGGTGTACTCTTCGGCGTAGGGGAGCATCAGGTTGAACTCCTCCGGGACGGTCTGCAGGTCGGCGTCGGTGTAACCCATATACTCCGATTCGATGGCGCCGATGGCGGTCTTCATCGCGCCGCTGCACCCGAGCCTGCGGGTGTGGGCGATGTAGAAGAAGTCGGGCCGGCGGCTGCAGATATCCTTAATCATCTCCAGGCTGGAGTCGGTGGAACAGTCGTTTATGAAGAGCACGCAGGCTTTCATCGGGCATTTGGGCAGGTAGTCGCAGAAGGCCTGCTCCAGCGCCTTGAGATTGCCCTCCTCGTTGAACACGGGGATGGCGAATGTAATCCGGTAGTTGGCGGTCTTGTTCATTGCAGATGCTATTTAACTATGACCCTCTTGAGACGGCGGTCGATGCCGGTGAGTATCTCATAGGGGATTGTGTCCAGTATGTCGGCCAGACTCTGCACCGTGGGATTCTCTCCGAACACGGTCACGGTGTCGCCCACCTGCGCGTCGATGCCGGTGATGTCCAGCATACACATATCCATACAGATTGAGCCGATGGTGGGGGCGAGGCTGCCGCCTACCAGGAACGATGCGTTGCCGTAGCCCAGATGGCGGTTGATGCCGTCGCCGTAGCCTATGCGGATGGTGGCGATTTTGCTGGGGATGTGGCTCAGATGGCCGTGGCGGCCGTAGCCGACAGTGCCCTCGCTGATCTCCTTGATCTGCAGGATGGGGCATTTGAGCGTCGCCACGGGGCGCACCCGGTTGCTGCCCACGGCGCTGATGCCGTACACGCCGATGCCGATGCGCACCATATCCATCTGATATTGGGTGAAGCGCTCGGTGCCGGCCGAGTTGAGTATGTGGCGCATCGGATGGTAGCCCAGAAAGGCCTCCAGGTCGTCGCACATCTCGGTGAAGAGAGAAATCTGGCCCAGCGTGAAATCGTCCCACTGCGGCTCGTCGCTGGCGGCCAGGTGGGAGTAGATGGATTTGACCTGCACCTCATCACGCCCCTTGAGGGCGCTCTTGAGGGCCTCTATCTGGCTCTTTTCAAAGCCCAGACGGTGCATCCCGGTGTCCAGCTTGATGTGGATGGGGTAGCCCTTGATGCCGAGGGTGCCGAGCACCGACACCAGCTTCTCCAGGTATTCCACCGAGGGGATGCCGGGCTCCAGATTGTATTTCACGAGGTCGCTGTAGCAGTCGTAGCCGGTGGAGAGGGCCAGGATGGGGGCTCCGATGCCCGCCTGGCGCAGTATGATGCCCTCCTCGAGGGTGGCGATGCCCAGGTAGTCGACCCCCGCCTCCAGCATCAGCCGGGAAAACTCCACGATGCCGTGGCCGTAGCTGTTGGATTTTACCAGTACGAGGGTTTTTGTCTGCTCCTTGAGCAGGCTTTTGAAATATTTGAAATTATCGATGGCGGCACTCTGGCTCAGTTCAAGCTCGGCCTGTGGAATTCTCATTGTGTTTTTTTGCTAAATAAAGGTTCCGCGAATAGGTGAAGAATCCGAAGGACTGGCCCACGCAGATGACCCAGTCGTGCCTTATCAAGCCGTATGCCACTATTATGGCCGACCCGAGGAGACTGATGATCCAGAAAGTTGACGGAAGCAGGGATTCCCCCCTTTTGCGGGAGTAAAAGAATTGATATACGAATCGCAGCGTGAAAATCACCTGGCCTGCCGATCCGAATATTATCAGCCAGGCGGGGATTCCGTCGTTGCGCAGCAGCCGGTCGATCCCCTCTTCGTGCAGAATCACAAAGCAGATGGCGGCCACCGGAACGGCGCAGAGCAGCGTGCGCAGCGGCGTCGCGACCGCTTTGGGCAGCTTGCTCCAGCCCCCTTTGATGCGGATGTTCCACATATAGATGTAGTAGCTGATCACCTGCCCCAGGATTATTGCAAAGTCCTGGCGCAGCCAGCCGTAGACAAAAAACAGCAGCGAAGCCAGCAGGCTCAGTATCCAGTAGGATATGGGGGAGGCGACCTTCTTGTTTTTCTCCGACAGCAGCCACTGCACGGCCATCCTGGCGGTGAAGAGACCTTGCGCCAGAAATCCGAGTGCATATATTGTCCAGTTGCTGTCCATTTTGCGGGGGCGAAAATATCGGCTAAGATACTGCAAAAAAAAGAATCGGTCAATTGCTTGGCCGATTCCTGATTCTTATAAGGCTAATGTTTGAAAACTAGTTCTTTGCAGCCTCTACAGATGCCTTGCGGAAGTCCTTCATAAGCTTGCTGATGTTCAGAGCGGCCTTGCGGGCGCGTGTGCCGGCTGCCTTGTTGCCTTTTTCTGCCTGAATAGCAGCGTTTTTCTGGAACTGTTCGATTTCGGCATTGATTTGTTCAAGAAGTTCTTTCATGATAAAAAATGTGATTAAGTTATATGGTTAATTATTAGCTGTTTTGAATATTTGTTTGTGAAATTAAGTCAAATTTGACCAAAATCCAAATTTTTAGCGAAAATCGGGGCGTACGGTGTATCTTCCCCAGTTCGCGTCGCGGTTTTCCTCTTCCAGCACTGCCCTGAGCGGGGTCTCGCCCGACTTGGTCACTGCCTGCTCTTCTGCCTCCGCCTTCTCGGGATAGGTGCCGTTCACTATGTGATAGAGGCAGGCGGCAATGTTCTCCTCTTCGGGGCCGAAGTCGTGCTGCAGGTCATCTTCAATCTCCTCGTCGGGCACGATGCCTGTGTCGGGGATATATGTCCCGTTGCCGTTGGTGTTGTAGAAGCAGATGGGCAGGAACACATATTCCAGATCGCTGTAGTCGCTCTTGGGCTCCTCAGGATAGGTGAGCACATACATTCCGTTGGGCTTGCCGTAGGTCACCTGGCCCACTTGATGCACGTCTGCAAGGGGCTTGAGGCCGTTGAGCACCATCTCGGAGGCAGAAGCGCTACCGCTGCCGGTGATGAAGTACAGATGCTCGAATCCGGGGGAATTCTGCGCGATGTGCACAGTCTGCGTCTTGTCGTATGCAGCGAGCTTGCGGTTGTGGGTGCGGCGCACATACACCTGGCCGTCGGCGCTCGCGGGGGCCAGGTAGCTCACCAGGGTGTCGCTGGCGCGGGAGTCTCCGCCGCCGTTGTAGCGAAGGTCCACGATGAGGGTCTTGACGCCGTTGGCTGCAAAATACTCCATCGGCTCGGATATGTCGGCCAGCATCGACTTGCCGTTGGCATCATTGTCGGCCTTGAAGCTGAGGTAGTGGTAGTAGCCCACCGGCTCGGTGAGGCCGGGGTAGTCCTCTGCGGTGAATATCTTCTTCTCCAGGCAGGGGCGGGAGACGAGAGATGCGGCGGCGGTGATTTCACACTCGTGGCTGCCACCGTCGGCATCCGAGAACACAAAGCTGTGGGCCTCGGTGCTGCTGGGGCTGAAGAGAATGTCGTTGAACTGTTCCACCAGCTTATCCGTGCGGAGCCAATAGCCGAGCACCGGCTTGCCGTCCAGCGAGTCCATCACCCAGCCGCGGCGCACGCCAGCCTCTGCAAAGGGGCCGCCCGGATAGACATAGCGCACCGCAATGCTGTAGTCGCTCTTCTGGGTCATTGAGGCTCCGAAAGTGCCGTAAGATATGCCGGCTTCGTCGTCGATATATGTGGGGCCGTCTATCATCCAGCTCCAGCGGTCGCCCGACACCAGCAGATCGTCAAAAAAGTCGTAGATGTCGGTCTTGTAGTTGAACGACACGTCGGGCACCTGGTCGTACCAGAAGTAATACACCTTCATTATGTCGTTCTTGAGGTAGGAGAGGGTGGCTTCCGCCTTCTTGCGGCGCAGCTGCTCTTCTGCCGATGTCTTGTTCGTGGGGGTCGTGGGGGTTGTGGGCTGGTCCACCTTGTCGCAGGAGGCTGCCGCCGAGATGGCGAGGGCCGCCACGATGAATGTTCTTAAAAACTTTTTCATAAACAGTTATTGCGCTTTTTCAATTATGAAAACATCCTCTCCGTCCTCCTGGAAATAGTAGTTTTCGCGGGCAAAGCGCTCGAGGGTGTCTTTATTCGATGTGAGTTGCTTGATCCGTTCGTCGGTGTTTCTTATGGCCTGCCTGTAGTAGAGCTCCTGCCGGCGCTGGTTGCGCAGGGTCGAGGTGCTCTCTATCATATTCTTGATGCTGCTGCGCCGGCTGAATGTCAGCAGCGAGAGAAAGATGAGCACGGCTATGAAATATTTGTTTATGACAATGCGTGCCCACCGCTTCCTGCTTTTGAGGTCGCGGATTTTTTCTCTTATGCTGCGGAATATTGCCATAAAGGGCAAAAATATTAAATTTGAGCCAAATATTGCAAGTGATGAGCCATTATTTACCCGATTGGAAGCAGAGTCTGCTGCTGGTGCTGATATTTTTTGCCGGTTCTGTTGCGGTGGCCTTTCTGGTGACCCTCGGCGGAATCGGGAGCACATCGCTGATGTATGCTCTGACGATGATGGTGCCGCTGCTGTGGGCACTCTTCTGCTCGCAGCGCAGCCGGGCCGCCGGCGGCGGGTATGTCCCCGTCAACGACCCGCAGCGCGGCGCATTCCGCTCCGTGCTGCCGGTGGCGTTGCTCTGCGCCCTTGCCACCCCCTTCATCGGGGTGCTGACGGAGCCTCTGGCAAGCCTCTTCCCGATGTCCGAGGCGATGGAGGCGGCGCTTGAGAAGCTCACCGACCTCTCCCGCCCCTGGGATTCGATTCTGGCCACGGTGATTCTGGCCCCCCTGTGCGAGGAGATGCTCTGCCGGGGCATAATATGCCGCGGGCTGCTCTCCGTCGGCCGCCCGTGGCCGGCCATAGTGTTTTCTGCATTTGTCTTTGCCCTGCTTCACGGCAATCTGACTCAGGGCACGGTGGCATTTGTGCTGGGCGTCTTTATGGGGTGGGTCTATTTCCGCACCCACTGCCTGTGGTGCACCATCGCCATCCATTTTGTGAACAACGGCCTCTCGATGCTCTTCTCGGTGCTTTACCCCGACCTGCCGATGACGGCCACTTATGCCAGCCTGATGCCCCGTGGGGCATACATAGCCCTTGTAATCTGCAGCGTCGCCGTCGTGGCGGCCGTCATATATACAATTTACAGCAAATACAAAGATGAACAAAGCATTGTATCCTTTGCGGTTCGCCCCTCTGCAAGTAGAGAAGCGCTGGGGCGGTAGCGCGCTCAAGAATGAGTTCCACAAGGTGCCTGCCCCCTCGCAGAACGACGCCGGAATCAACACCGACAGCGTCGGCGAGTCGTTTGAGGTTTATGAGGCGGGCGAGGATGCTTCCAGCGCCATTGTCAACGGTTTTCTGGCGGGCAATGACCTCTATTCGATACTCGAGACCTATCTGGGCGACCTGGTGGGCGACAATATATACGATAACTTCGGCAACCAGTTTCCGCTGCTGATCAAGTATCTGGATGTGGAGGGGAGGCTCTCTGTGCAGGTTCACCCCACCGACGAGGTCGCTGCCGAGCGCTACGACAGCCTGGGCAAGAACGAGTTCTGGTATGTGATGGACGCCGCCCCCGACGCAGTGGTGTATATGGGGCTCAACCGCGACACCACCGCCGATGAGTTCTACCGCAAGTGCAAGGACGGCACTGTGCAGGAGATGCTCAACGCTTATCATCCGCAGAAGGGGGATTGCTTCTTCATCAAGGCGGGCACTGTGCATGCCGCAGAGGGGGGAGTAGTGATTGCGGAGGTGCAGGAAAACAGCGACACCACGCTGCGGCTCTACGACTGGGGATTTGAGAATGATCCCGCCACCCGCCGCGAGATGCATCTTGACGAGGCCATCGACTGCATCGATTACAATAAATACAATGCGGGCGAGTTGTTCACTCCGGCCAAGATGGCCAAAGGCGTGGTGTGCGACACCAGCTGGTTTACGGTGAATGTGCTGCACATAGATGGCGAATATGCCACCGATCCCGATAATTACAACAGTTTTGTGCTGTATATGTGTGTGAAGGGGTCGGCGCGCCTGTGCACTTCTGCCGGGGAGGAGGCGATGCGTCAAGGCGAGACTTTGCTGGTGCCCGCCGCGATGGATTCTTACAAGGTTAGGAGCGATGGCGGGGAGGCGATTTTGCTGCAGGTCAGCATCCGCAAAATCGAAGAGGCCCCCGATGAGTACCTTAAGTAAAGACTA
>CAZIUO010000044.1:0-13221 GCA_964542575.1 uncultured Muribaculaceae bacterium | reverse complement strand
AGAACGCCTGCTGGGTACCCGGCACCGACCACGCCTCCATCGCCACCGAAAACAAGGTGGTGGCCAAGCTGCGCGATATGGGCATCCGCAAGGAGGACCTCACCCGCGAGGAGTTCCTGCGCTACGCCTGGGAGTGGAAAGAAGAGCACGGCGGCATAATCCTCAACCAGCTCAAGAAGCTGGGGGCCAGCTGCGACTGGGACCGCACCCGCTTCACAATGGACCCCGACCTGAGCGAGGCGGTGATAAACACCTTCTGCTACTTCTATGACAAGGGGTACATCTACCGCGGCGCGCGTATGGTCAACTGGGACCCCGTCGGGCTCACCGCCCTCAGCGACGAGGAGGTGATCCACCGCGACACGCAGAGCAAGTTCTATTATCTGAGATATTATGTGAGCGACGGCTGCGGCAACCCCACCGACAAATATCTGGTGATTGCCACCACCCGCCCCGAGACCATTATGGCCGATGCCGCCATCTGCGTCAACCCCAAGGACGAGCGGCACACCTGGCTCCACGGCAAGAAGGTGCTCATCCCCCTCATCAACAAGGAGATTCCCGTGATAGAGGATGAATATGTGGAGATGGACTTCGGCACGGGCTGCCTCAAGGTGACCCCCGCCCACGACGCAAACGACTATATGATAGGCCTGCGCCACAACCTGGAGGTCATCGACATTATCGACGACCACGGCCGCCTGAACGACAAGGCGCAGATTCTGGTGGGCGAAGACCGCTTTGACGCCCGCCGCAAGATAGAAGGGATGCTGCGCGAGGCCGGCTGCCTGGAAAAGACCGAGGACTACACATCGCCCATCGGCTACTCGGAGCGCACCAACGCCGTGATTGAGCCCAAGATTTCCACTCAGTGGTTCCTCAAGATGGAGCTGCTGGCCAAGGACGCCCTGCAGAGCGTGGAGAGCGGCAAGGTCAAGCTCATCCCCGACAAATACCGCAACACCTACCGCCACTGGATGGAGAATGTGCGCGACTGGTGCATCTCCCGCCAGCTCTGGTGGGGACAGCAGATTCCCGCATATTATCTGCCCGACGGCCGCTTTGTGGTGGCCCCGAGCGCAGAGGCGGCCCTGGAGAAGGCCCGCGCCCTCGACCCCGCTGTCAAGGCGGAGGACCTCAGGCGCGACAGCGACGTGCTGGACACCTGGTTCTCTTCTTGGCTCTGGCCCATATCGGTGTTCGACCCCGAGCGTCCCGGCCATCCGGAGCACAAGGCCAACGCCGACCTGGCATACTATTACCCCACCAACGACCTGGTGACCGGCCCCGACATCCTCTTCTTCTGGGTGGCCAGAATGGTGATGGCGGGCAACGAATTTATGGGCGAGGAGCCTTTCCGCAACGTGTTCCTCACCGGCATCGTCCGCGACAAGCTGGGCCGCAAGATGAGCAAGAGCCTGGGCAACTCCCCCGATCCTCTGGTGCTGATTGCCAAATACGGCGCCGACGCGGTGCGCTTGGGTATGATGCTCTGCACCAGCGCCGGCAACGACATCCTCTTTGACGAGAGCCAGATAGAGCAGGGGCGCAACTTCTGCAACAAGGTCTGGAACGCCTACCGCCTCACCGAGATGTGGCGCGTGGAGGATGTGCCGACTCCCGAGGCTTCCAAGACGGCTGTGGAGTGGTTCCGCGCCAAACTCTCGCAGACCATCGCCGCAGTGGAGGACCACTACGCAAAATACCGCATCAGCGACGCCATTATGGCGATTTACAAGCTCTTCTGGGACGACTTCTGCGCCTGGTATCTGGAGATGGTCAAGCCCGCATACGGCGAGGCGATGGACCGCGCCACCTACAATGCCACAATGGGCTTCTTTGACTCGCTGCTCAAGATGCTGCACCCCTTCACCCCCTTCATCACCGAGGAGCTCTGGCAGCACATCGCACCCCGCAAGGAGGGCGAGACCATAATGTACGCCTCCACTCCCAAGGCAGAAGAGTGCGACGGCAGCCTCATCGGCGACTTCGACATCGCCTCCGGCGCCGTGGTGGAGCTGCGCGCCCTGCGTCAGAAGAAGGGGCTCTCCCCCAAGGAGGCGCTCAGCCTCAAGTACAAGGGAGCCTTCCCCGCCAATATGGCACCCGTGCTGGCAAAGATGGCCAACGTGTCTGCCATAGAACCTGCCACGGATGCAGATGCCGCCGCCGAATCGTTTATGGTGGGCACAGTGCAGTTCTTCGTGCCGCTGGACGGTATGATTGATGTAGAGGCGGAGAAGCAGAAGATTGCAGCGGAGATCGCCCACTACGAGGGCTTCCTCAAAGGGGTCAGCGCCAAGCTTGGCAACGAGCGCTTTGTGGCCAACGCCCCCGCGGCGGTTGTGGAGAACGAGCGCAAGAAGCTCTCCGACGCCACCCAGAAGCTTGCCGCCCTCAAGGAGCGCCTGGCAAAACTTTAACGACAATACATTAACCTTTTAAAAATTTCATATTATGAATATGCTGACTATGTTGGTACTTCCCCTCGGGGTCATCGGCCCCTGGCAGTGGGTAATCATCGCACTGGTAATCATCCTTCTGTTCGGCGGCAAGAAGATCCCCGAGTTGATGCGCGGCCTTGGCAAGGGCGTGAAGGAGTTCAAGAGCGGAATGCAGGAGGCCGAGCGCGAGATGAATGACATCCGCAGTGAAATCGACAAACCCTCCGACACCAAAAAGGTAGAGTAAAAGATGGCTGCTGAAGAAGAAGAGAAGCTGGACGAATCCAAGGAGATGTCCTTCTGGGACCACCTGGAGGCGTTGCGGGGAGGGCTCTTCCGCGTGGTAGTGGCTCTGCTCGTGGCGTTTGTGGCTCTCTTTTGCTTCAAAGGATTCCTTTTTGACGACATTATACTGGCACCGACAAGCCCCGATTTCTTCTTCTACAAGTGGTTCGGGATGAAAACGGGGCTGCAGCTGGTAAATATCGAACTTTCCACCCAGTTTATGGTGCATATGAGGGTGACGTTTATGTGCGCGTTTATCGTGTGCTGCCCCTATGTGCTCTACGAAATCTGGAAATTCATAGCCCCGGCCCTCTACAAGAGGGAGAAACGGGCCACCCGGCGGGCGTTCATATTCGCCTCGTTCCTGTTCTATCTGGGCATCGCCGTGGGCTACTGCATCATACTCCCGCTGATGGTCAACTTCTTTGACGGCTACAAGGTGAGCGAGGCGGTGCAGAACACAATCTCCCTTAATTCATACATCTCCACGGTGAATTCCACCGTGCTGGTGTTCGGCTTTGTGTTTGAGGTGCCCACGCTTCTGGCGGTGCTCTCGCAGCTGGGCATAATCTATCGCGACACCCTTATCAGCGGCTGGAAGTATGCCGTGCTGCTGATTACGGTGGTGTCGGCCCTCATCACCCCTGCCGACCCCTTCTCGATGCTGATTGCCGCCATCCCGCTCTTTATGCTCTACGGCCTGAGCATCGTGGTGTGCAAGAAACGCGACGAAGAGGAGGAGAACCTGCCCCAAGAAGCCTCTGCCGAATGATTTCCATAAACGACCTGACCCTCTCGTTCGGAGGGACCAATCTGCTGAACGACATCAGCCTGCACATAAGCGAGAAGGACCGCATCGGCCTCACGGGGCGCAACGGGGCGGGCAAATCCACCCTGCTCAAGCTGATAGTGGGGGAGATCCACCCCACCAGCGGCAGCGTGATGGTGCCGGGCGGCGTCACTATCGGCTATCTGCCCCAGCATATGGAGCACCACAAGGGTCGCACCGTTATGGAGGAGACCCTCACCGTGTTCGGCGAGCTTAAGAAGCTCGGCGAGAAGGTGGACCGGATATCGCAGGAGCTTGCCGTCCGCACCGACTACGACTCCAGGGAGTATTCCCGCCTGATAGAGGAGCTTAACAATCTCAACGACCGGCTGAGCCTGCAGAGCGGCGAGGCGCCCGAGGTCACCGCCGCCAAGACCCTGCGGGGCCTGGGCTTCCGCGACCGCGAGCTGCAGCGCCCCACGGAGACCTTCAGCCAGGGTTGGAATATGCGCATAGAGCTGGCCAAGATTCTGCTGCGCAAGCCCGACGTGCTGCTGCTGGACGAGCCCACCAACCACCTCGACATCGAGTCGATACAGTGGCTCGAGGATTACCTGCAGACCTTTGGCGGATCGATGGTGCTCATATCGCACGACCGCCGCTTCCTGGACAACTGCACCAACCGCACGGTGGAGATAATGCTGGGCCGAATCCACGACTACAAAGTCCCCTACAGCAAATATCTGGTGCTGCGCGCAGAGCGCATAGAGCAGCAGAAGGCCGCCTACGAAAACCAGCAGCGCACAATTGAAAAAACCGAGGCCTTCATAGAGAAATTCCGCTACAAGCCCACCAAGAGCAATCAGGTCCAGAGCCGCATCAAGCAGCTGGAAAAGATGGACCGCATAGAGCTGGAGGTGGAGGACAAGCAGACGCTGTGCGTCAAGTTCCCCCCGGCACCCCGCTCGGGCGATGTGGCGTTCAAGGTGGTGGATGCCGACATCTGCTATCCCGACGCCCCCGGCAAGATGATTCTCTCCGGAGCCAATCTCGAAATCCGGCGCGGGGAGAAGGTCGCCTTCGTGGGGCGCAACGGCGAGGGCAAGTCCACGATGATGAAGACCCTGATGGGGATGCTGACCCCCGTGAAGGGCAGCGCCACCGTGGGGCACAATGTAAAAATCGGATACTACGCGCAGAACCAGGACGACGTGCTCTCCCGTGACGACACGGTGTACGACACTCTGGACAAGATTGCCGTGGGTGACGTGCGGCTGCGGCTGCGCGACATACTGGGCGCATTCCTGTTCCGCGGCGAGGATATAGACAAGAAGGTGGCGGTGCTCTCCGGCGGAGAGCGGGCCCGCCTCTCGATGGCCCGGCTGATGCTGGAGCCCTACAACCTGCTGGCGCTGGACGAGCCCACCAACCATATGGACATCCGCTCCAAGGATGTGCTCAAGCAGGCTCTCTCCAAATACGACGGCACCCTGGTGGTCGTGTCGCACGACCGCGATTTCCTCACCGGCCTCGTAGACAAGATTTACGAGTTCGGCGACGGGGTGGTGCGCGAGCACCTCGGGGGGGTGGACGACTTTCTGCGCCGCAAGAAAATCGAGGGATTCGAGGCTCTCGAGGCGCAGAAAGGGAAGGGCGTCGCCCCTGCAAAGGGCGGCCAGACGGCTGCTGCCGCAGAGCAGGCCAAGGCGGCATCCCCTGCCGCCGCGTCCCAAAAGAGTGCGGCCGCCGGTCCCTCATCGGCCAAGACCCCTGCCAATTCGCAGCAGGACCGCGAGGCGCGGCGCGAGATGTCCCGCCTCAAAAACAAGTTCTCCGCAGTGGAGAAGGCCATCGCCTCCCTTGAGAGCGAAATGGCCGGCATCGAGACCCATCTTTCCGCCCCCGCACAGGGGGACGACATAATGGAGCTCACCCGCAAATATCTCGAGCTCAAGCGCGAGCTCGACTACAAAATGGACGAATGGGCCGCTCTGGCCGAAAAAATAGAACAGTAAAATGAGCAGTTATCTCTACGGAATGCACCCCGTGTGCGAGGCTATCGCCGCCGGGCGCAAAATAGAAAAAGTCATACTCAGAAAGGGGCTGGAGGGGCCGCAGGCGCGCGCACTGATGGCGCAGCTTGCAGAGAACAACATACCCTACAGCTGGGTGCCGGCCCAGAAACTCGACGCCGTGGCCAAAGGTGCTTCCCACCAGGGGGTCGTGGCCTACATCTCGGAGGTGGAGTATGTCCCCTTCGAGGAGATGGTGGAGAACGCTCTGGCCCACAAGGCGGCGCCGCTGTTCGTGATGCTTGACGGGGTCAGCGACGTGCGCAACCTCGGGGCGGTGGCCCGCACCGCCGAGTGCGCCGGCTTCGACGGCATAATCCTCCCCGCCAAGGGGGGCGCCCCCATCAATGCCGATGCCGTTAAGACCAGCGCCGGGGCGCTGATGCGCATCCCGGTGAGCAAGGTGCAGAACCTGCGCCTGCCCATATTCTATCTGCTGGAGTCGGGATTCCAGGTGGTGGCCGCCACGGAAAAGGGGGCCGACTATATCTACGACATCAATCTTAAAAAGCCCACCGCAATCGTCATGGGAAGCGAAGGGAAAGGGATTTCCTCTTCTGTGCTTGACCTGTGCGATATACAGGCCAAGATCCCGATGGCGGGTGCGATAGGCTCTCTGAATGTTTCGGTGGCCGCCGCCGTGTTTATGTACGAGGCGGTGCGCCAGAGGCAGGGCAAGAATTAGTTGACCTTCTTGAGGCTTGATGCCCGGCTGATGTCGGGAACCACCGTGAGCGATTCGTTTTCGCTGCGGTACTGGCAGTTGCTGGCTCCGGTGAGCTCCACCTCGAGCCGCTTTTCCACATCTATGGTCGCCTTGCTGGCGCCGCTGCATTCGATTTCTGCCCGCTTCACCTTGAGCTGCATTGCGTCCAGCAGAGATGTGCCGCTGCATTCGCTGTGGATGGAGTCGGCGCTGCCGATAAAGCTGATTTTGCTGGCGCCGCTGCACTCTGCCTCAACGCTGTCGTAGCTGCCCACCAGGAACAGGGCGCTGGCGCCGCTGATTTCCGCGTCAATCTCTGCAAAGTCGCCGGTGACGGTGCCGCTGGAGGCGCCGGAGATGTTTGCGTCAAGCTCGGAGCCCTCGATTTTGAGGTTCTCCGCCTTGCTGGCGCCGCTCATCTCCAGGGTGAACTTGCCCATAGGGCTGGTCCAGATGTCGTCGCTGGTGAGCTTGCTGGCCCCGGTGAGCGAAATCTGGGAGAGGGCGGGGACGGTGATTGTAACCATCATACTCTTGCGGTCGAGCTTCTTGAGCTTGAGGGGGGCGTCCTTGAGCCGCACATAGAGCATATTGCCCACGACGCTCACGTCCAGATACTCTTCAAGGTCGGTGTCTATAGTTACATCTGCGCTGTAGTCGTCGCCCTGCATCAGGGTCGCCTCAAATGCGTTGCAGATCTGGATTCCGGAGAATTTCTTGAGGTCGCCGAACTTTCTGGTGACCGTGCCGGCATTGGCGCTGCAGATGGCCAGGATGGCGGCCGAGAGTGTCAGTAATAATCTTTTCATAACATTTATTTAATACGTGTTTCTTACAAATATAGTTTTTTAACAGCCCGAAACGAATAATTAACCCGGTCTTAACTGCGTTAACACGCGTGCGCGATACATTTGCACACGAAGAAAAAAGTGAACAATAATTACACCAAAAAGCAGTTATGGATTGGATTTATCTGGGAATGGTAATATTCCTCTTTATTCTGGCCGCGTTCGATCTCTGGGTTGGTGTCAGCAACGATGCGGTCAATTTTCTCAACTCGGCAATCGGCTCCCGCGCCGCAAAATTCCGCACCCTGGTGGTGATTGCCGGAGTGGGCGTGTTCTGCGGCTGCGTGCTCAGCAACGGTATGATGGACATCGCGCGGCACGGCATCTTCACGCCGCAGTATTTCAGCTTCAAGGATGTCATGTACATATATATGGCGGTGATGGTCACCGACATTGTGCTGCTGGATATGTTCAATTCGCTGGGAATGCCCACCTCCACCACTGTTTCGATGGTGTTCGAGCTGCTCGGGGCGGCGTTCGCCTTTACCCTGCTCAAGACTCTGGGCGACGGCTCCACGCTGGCGATGAGCGACTATCTTAACACCTCCAAGGCTCTCGAAGTCATAATAGGTATATTCCTGAGCGTCCCCATCGCTTTCATATTCGGTTCGCTGGTGCAGTACATCACCCGTATCGTTTTCACCTTCGACCTCAAGCATAACCTGCGCTTCAAGATAGGCATCTTCGGCGGTCTGGCCATCACGGCGATTCTCTACTTTATGCTGTTCAAGGGGCTCAAGGACCTCTCCTTTATGAGTCCGGAAGTCAAGGCGTACATCAACGGGAATGTCTGGAAAATCCTGGGCTGCATATTCGTGGCCGCCACCATAGTGATGCAGATTCTGCACGAATGCGGGGTCAACGTGTTCCGCGTCATCGTGCTCATAGGCACATTCAGCCTGGCCACAGCGTTTGCCGGCAACGACCTTGTCAACTTCATAGGCGTGCCTCTGGCCGGCTTCTCTTCCTATAATGATTTTATGGCCAACGGCGGCGGCCTCGCCCCCGACGAATTTATGATGGTCTCCCTGCACGATTCTGCCAAGACGCCCTTTGTGTTCCTGGCGGTGTCGGGCGCAATAATGGTGATGGCGCTGGCCACCAGCAAAAAGGCGCGCCACGTGACCGAGACCGAGGTGGGGCTCTCCAGCAAGAACGAGGGGGACGAGATGTTCGGCTCTTCCCGCGTGGCCCGCAGCCTGGTGCGCCTGGGCCGCAACCTGGGGCACACGGTGGTCAGCATCACCCCGCAGAAGGTGTCCCAATTCATTAACAGCCGATTCCAGGTGCCCGAGGAGGCGCAGGAAAGCGAGGCGGCGTATGATATGTGCCGCGCATCCACCAACCTGGTGGTGGCCTCGCTGCTGATTGCGCTGGGCACTTCGCTCAAGCTGCCGCTCTCCACGACATTCGTCACATTTATGGTGGCTATGGGTTCGTCTCTGGCCGACCGTGCCTGGAGCCGCGAGAGCGCCGTGTTCCGCATCACCGGCGTGCTCACCGTGATCGGCGGCTGGTTCATCACCGCCGGCATCGCCTTTGCCGCCTGCTTTGTGGTGGCGCTGCTGATGAACTTCGGCGGAATGGTGGCGGTGGTAATCATAGTGGCGGCCGCAATCCTCTGCATAATCCACAGCCAGAAGCAGTACAACAAGAAGCGCAGCGAGGTGAGCAAGGGCGACACCCTGTTCCAGGAGATGCTCACTGTGCAGGACCGCACCGCCATAATCCCGATGCTCTCGCGCCATATGGACCTCTCGATTGCCGACACCCTTGACAAATATTCCGAGGCGCTGCGGCAGACGACCGACGGCCTCTTCTCCTTCCACCTGCGCCCGATTCACCACGCCCAGCACGATTTGAGCCTGAGCAAGCGCGACCTCAAGAACCTGCGCCGCCGCGAGACCATCTGCCTGCGCCGCGCCCAGCCGCCGATTGCGGCGATGCGCCTCTGCACCAACTTCCATCTGATTCACAACTCCCTGCGCCAGCTGCTCTACGGCCTCATCCGCATCGCGGAGCCGGCATCGGAGCACGTCGACAACAACTTCACCCCCATCGACCCGCAATATGCGCAGCAGTACTGCTCGCTTCGCGACAAGGTGCTCATTCTGATGGACGACATCAGCGACGACTACCGCAGCGGCCTCAAGGGGGATTGCGGCGCCATCCTGACCCAGTGCGCGGTGCTGGACCAGCAGCTCTTCTCCTTTACCCAGCAGATAGGCGAGGCCATCCAGGACGAGCAGCTCAACCTGAGCGCGATGACCCTGATGCTGCACATCACCCAGGAGACCCGCCAGATTGTGGTGGAGCTCCGCTCGCTGGTGACCACCACCGGGGCCTACCTCATCCAGGCCACCGCATAAAGGAGTTGCTTTTTTTGCCCGTGAATTCTATTTTTGCGGTATGGGAAAAAGATTCACGGCCACTCTGGCCTTTGTTCTGGCGGCGCTTGCGGCCTCTGCGCAAAGCGCCAACATCTTGCACGATGCCGCCTTCGCGGGCGGTTTCACCGTTTATTGCACCGACCCCGATGCTGACACTGTCGCCGGCCGCCTCGTCTGCGACAGCACCGCGACTGCGGTGTGGAACCTGCGGCAGTACAATTCGCGCTTCGATATGGCCCAGTGCACGCTGGAGAGCTTTGGCAACCGCTACACATTTTCCCGCGCAGGCAACGGCAACCTCAATGCCAAGACTCTCACTGTGAACCCCTCGCGCGGTTCGCTGACCCTCGAGTGCAACGCCTCCGCAGAATACACCGGCATCCGCCGCGCCGGCAGCCCGTGGGTCCATATGACAGTGGACGCCCCCACCGACACCGTCAGGATGGGCAAAGGGGGCCAGATGAAGATGAACTTTGCCTTCCGCGAGACTCTCTACGAAGATTGTATGGGCTTCCTGGCCGACCGCAAGCTGCACGGCGCAGTCTATCGCGTGTTCCTGCGCTTCCGCAATCTGAATGTGGAGAGCGGCCTCTACGGCAAGCAGTTCCGCCTCGGAATGGTGATTTTTGACAACCGCTATATGGGGCAGTCGCGCGCTGAGAGCGTCTCCGCTTCGGGCGAGGAGGGGGCCCTGTTTGACTATTACGCCCCCACGAGCCGCTATCTTGCGGGAGGCAAGCTGCCCAAGGTGCGTCAGAAGGGGAGCGTGAATGCCGATGTGGAGAAGATGCTCTCCGAGGCCATTGCCGCCGCGCAGGCTGCGGGCATTCTGGGCGAGTGCTATCCGGCGGAGTGGGAGATAGTGGGCTGCGACTTCGGCTGGGAGATGACCGGCACCTACAACGCCGCCCTCGAAGTCCGCGGCGTCGCCATTACAAGGTAACCTCGCCGCGCAGGTCGGTGTTCATCAGGCGGCGGATTTCGCTCTGCGGCAGAGAGTGCCCCATCAGATACATCAGTTTTGTGAGGGCCGCCTCCACGGTGCTGTCGTGGCCGCTCACCACACCCGCGTCCAGCAGCTGCCGCCCCGTCTCGTAACGCTCCATCTCCACGCTGCCGGTGGCGCACTGCGTTATGTTCACAATCGTCTTGCCGGCCGCCACTGCGCTCCGCAGCGAATCCACCAGCCACCCGTTGTGGGGGGCGTTGCCCGAGCCGAAGGTGCGGAAGATTATCCCGCGGACCCGGTCGCTCTCCAGCACCGGAGAGACCGCCTCCCGCTGCAGCCCGGGGAACAGGGAGAGAATCACAATTCCGGAATCCATCTTGCGCCACGGCTCAAACGCTTCTCCCGGAGAGGGGCGGCGCAGGAACTCGCGGTGATAGGCGATGTCGGTGCCGGTGTCGGCCAGCACGGGGTAGTTGCTGGAGACGAATGCGGTGAGGGAATTGGCGCTGGCCTTGCTGGCGCGGTTGCCCCGCAGCAGCTGGTCGTGGAAGTAGATGCACACCTCGCTCACCAGCGGCGCCCCGGAGGGGTCGGTGGCGGCGGCAATCTCTATGGCGGTGATCAGGTTCTCCTTGGCGTCGGTGCGGATGGCCCCAAGCGGAAGCTGGCTGCCGGTGAGAATCACCGGTTTGGAGAGTCCGCGCAGCATAAAGCTCAGCGCCGATGCGGTGAAGGCCATAGTGTCGGTGCCGTGCAGAATCACGAAGCCCGAATAGCGGCTGTAGTTGGCCTCTATAATGTCCACCAGAAGCGCCCAGTGGGAGGGCATCATATCGGAGGAGTCGATGGCCTGCTCAAAGTTGGCGGTCTCTATCTCCGCCCCGAAACGGCTGATTTCCGGCACTGCGGCGGTGAGGTTTGCGGCTGTGCAGGGCTCCAGCGCCCCGGTGCGGGGGTTGCGCACCATCCCGATGGTCCCGCCCGTGTATATTATAAGTATCTTGGACATTTCCGGTGAATTTGACCACCAAAGTTACTTTTTTTTTGGTAGTGATGAAAATAGTTCTATCTTTGCATCCGCATTAAGCAACTGACTGGTCGATTCGTCTAACGGTTAGGACAAGAGATTCTCAATCTCTAAATAGGAGTTCGATTCTCCTATCGACTACCAAAACCCCAAGCTGCCCGTAAAGGGGCGGCTTTTTTATTGTCTTGATATGAATAAAGTAAGAGTCCGCTTTGCCCCCAGCCCCACTGGCGCACTGCATATCGGCGGCGTGCGCACCGCCCTTTACAACTACCTTTTCGCTCGCAAGAACGGTGGAGACTTCATCCTCCGCATAGAGGATACCGACAGCCAGAGGTTCGTGCCCGGCGCAGAGGACTATATAATCGAGTCGCTCAAGTGGTGCGGGATAGAGGTGGACGAAGGTGTCGGCGTGGGCGGCCCGCACGCCCCCTACCGCCAGAGCGAGCGGCGCGACATCTATCTCAAATATGCAATGCAGCTCATCGCGAGCGGCAATGCCTACTATGCGTTTGACAGCGCCGAGGAGCTAGGCAAGCTGCGCGCAGACTGCGAGTCGCGCGGCGAGACCTTCTCATACGACGCCAAGAGCCGCGGCAAGCTCTGCAATTCGCTCTCGCTGCCTGCTGACGAGGTGCAGCGCCGCCTGGATGCCGGCGAGCAGTGGGTGGTCCGCTTCAAGATGCCGGAGAACGAGAATGTGGAGATGGACGACATAATCCGCGGCCACATCACCATCAATACTTCCACTCTGGACGACAAGGTGCTTTACAAGTCGGCCGACGCGCTGCCCACATACCATCTGGCCAATATCGTTGACGACCATCTGATGGAAATCACCCACGTGATCCGCGGAGAGGAGTGGCTCCCTTCGCTGCCGCTGCATTTTCTGCTCTACCGCGCATTCGGCTGGAGCGACAGCCAGCCGCAGTTTGCGCATCTGCCGCTGCTGCTCAAGCCGCAGGGTCAGGGCAAGCTGAGCAAGCGCGACGGCGACAAGTTCGGCTTCCCCGTGTTCCCGCTGGAGTGGCACGCTCCCAGCGGCGAGGTGTCGATGGGCTACCGCGAGAGCGGCTATCTGCCCCAGGCGTTCGTGAATATGCTGGCGCTGCTGGGCTGGAATCCCGGCACCGAGCAGGAGATTTTCTCTATGCAGGAGCTTTGCGAGCAGTTCTCGCTTGACAAGGTGAGCAAGTCGGGCGCCCGCTTCAGCCCCGAGAAGGCCAAGTGGTTCAATGCGCAGTATATGCGCGCTTCAAGCGACGAGTTCCTTGCGACTCTGTTGCTGCCCCAGCTCAAGGAGGCGGGCATCGAGACCAGTGCGGAGCGCGCCGCCGCCGCAGTCTCCATCATCAAGGAGAGGGCGACTTTCCCCAAGGATCTGTTTGATCTCACGATTTATATGTTCCGCGCCCCGGAGAGTTACGACGAGAAGAGCGTGGCCAAGTTCTGGAAGGAGGAGAATGTGGCTCTGTTGAGGGAGCTTCGCGGCGTGATTGCCGATCTGGAGGTGTTTGAGAAGGAGAGTGCGGAGCACATTGTGCGCGAGTGGATAGAGGCGGGCAATTTGCCGATGGGCAAGATTATGAATTGCCTGCGCATCGCGGTGATGGGCATAGGGCAGGGGCCCGACATCTTCTCCGTGTGCGAGTTCATCGGCAAGGACGAGACCCTGCGCCGCATCGACACCGCCCTTGCGAAGATTTAGTTTAGAGTTTAGAGTTTAGAGTT
>CAZIUO010000043.1:0-13369 GCA_964542575.1 uncultured Muribaculaceae bacterium | reverse complement strand
ATTTCAATCAACTGCCCTCCGTTTCCGAAGGGGACTGCAAAGGTAGTAATCTTTTAGAACCGCACAAATTTTTTTACTATTTTTGCGTCTGAAATTTTTGAAGTCCGCGTGAAAAGCTACTGGAATCTCTTCTGGACCTTTGTCAAGGTCAGCGCCTTTACCATCGGCGGAGGTATGGCTATGGTGGCCGTGGTGCGCGACATACTCGTGGTCAAGCGCAAATGGATGTCAGAAGACGAGTTTATGGACATTCTGGCGATTTCCCAAACGCTGCCGGGGCTGATGGCCGTGAACACCGCCATTTTCATCGGCTACCGCCTGCTGGGCACCAAGGGGAGCATCGTGGCCACTCTGGGCAGCATCATCCCCCCGTTTTTCATAATCCTGGCAATCGTGATGGTTTTCAACGGCCATTGGGACAACGAGGCGGTCGTGGCGGTGTTCCAGGGCATCCGGCCCGCCGTGGTGGCGCTGATTGCAGTGCCCACAATCCAGATGGCCATCCGGCAGAAGCTCAACTGGGTCACAGGTTCCCTGGCGGTGGTCACGATACTGCTGATTGCGCTGCTCAAGGTCTCCCCCATATATATAATTCTGGTGACGGGCGTGATTGCCGCGCTCATCGCTAAATACAGGGAGGGGCGCAAATGATATTCTTCGAGCTCTTCTACACATTCTTCTTCATAGGAATGTTCACCATCGGCGGCGGGTATGCGATGATTTCGCTAATCCAGCACCAGGTGGTCACAGTGCACGGATGGGTCACCGCGGAGGCCTTTACCGATATGATTGCGATTTCGCAGATGACCCCGGGCCCCATCGGCATCAACAGCGCCACCTACATCGGCTACAGCGTGGTGGAGGCGATGGGCTATTCCCGCATCCTGTGCGTCGCGGGCTCTATGCTGGCCACGACGGCGGTGGTGCTGCCCTCGTTTCTGATAACCTACTTCATCTGCAGGATGTATGTCCGCCTCAAGGAGAACCCGGTGTTCGCGGCTGTGCTCAAAAGCTTCAAGCCGCTGGTCATCGGTCTTATAGGAGCCTCGGCCATAACGCTGATAACCCCCGCGACCTTCCCCGACTGGATAAGCTGGGCAATCTTTGCCGCGGCGTTCGTCGTTACAATGTGGACCCGCGTGAGCCCGATGCTGGTGATTGTGGCGGCGGGCATTGCGGGCTATTTCATATACTCTTGACCTTAACCTTTACCGATGGATATAATCACCAATCTTGTCCGGCTCTATCTGCGGCCCCGCGTGCGGGCCATCGGCCGCTATGCCACCGATTATGAGCAGCTGCAGAGAGGCGTCCTTAAGATGCTGCTGCATCAGGGGAGCAAGACCGACTACGGCAGGCGGCACGGCCTGGACGCCGTCACGGATTACAAGGGCTTTGCCGCGGCGGTGCCCCTGAACGACTACGCCAGCCTCAAGGAGGACATCGCACGGATGATGCGCGGCGAGCGGGATGTGCTCTGGCCCGGCAGGGTGGAATACTTTGCCACCAGCAGCGGCACCACCAGCGACAACATAAAGTTCATACCCGTGTCGCGCCGCGGCCTCAGGCGCTGCCATATGCAGGGCGGGCACGATGTCACCGCCACCTATCTGGACACCCACCGCAATTCGCACATCTCCAAAGGGTATTCGCTGATACTTTCCGGCAACTTCAATCCCAAATACACCACCGCGGCGGCGCGGGTGGGGGACGTGAGCGCCATAATGACCGCCGCCCTCGCCCCCTGGAAGCGGAGGATGCTGCACATCACTCCCCCCGTGAATACGGCGCAGATAAGCGACATCTACGAGAAATACGACGCCATAGGGGATATAATCGCCAAGAAGAGCCTGGTCTCCTTTTCCGGCACTCCCGACTGGAACCTGGTGCTGATAAAGCGCACGCTGGAGCGCGCGGGGGCGGCCAATGCAGAGCAGCTCTGGCCCAAAATGGAGTTCTTTGCCCACGGCGGGATGAGCTTTCTCCCCTACAGGCCGATTTTCGACGCCCTGTTCCCGTCGGGGCGGCTGCAATACATAGAGACCTACAACGCCTCGGAGGGCTTCTTCGGGGTGCAGACCGACCCGCAGGATGCCGCGATGACCCTGATGCTGGATTATGACGTCTTTTACGAGTTTGTGCCGATGAGCTGCCACGGCAAGCCCGATGCGCGGGCGCTGCCGCTGTGGGAGACCGAGACTGATGTGGAATACGCCGTGATAATCTCCACCTCGTCGGGGCTGTGGCGCTACGACACCGGCGATGTGATCCGCTTTACCCGCAAGGCCCCCTACAAGTTCGTGATTGTGGGGCGCACCCATCAGTACATCAACATCTGGGGGGAGGACCTCTCGGTGCAGCAGGCGGAGAAGGCTTTGAGCGACACTTGCCGCGAGACCGGCTCTTCGGTGCTGGAATTCACCGTGGCGCCGCTGGTGGACCCCGCCACCGGAGGGGGGCGTCACCAGTGGCTGGTGGAGTTCGACAAAAAGCCCTACTCCCTGCAGGAATTCGCCTCGCTGCTGGAGCAGAAGGTGAAGGATGCCGACCACGACTATGCCCACTTCAGCGTCTCCGCCGGGGGCATAATGGAGCATCTGGAGCTGATAGAGGCGCGGCCCGGCCTCTTCTACGAGTGGATGGAGGCCCGCGGCAAGCTGGGGGGCCAGCACAAGGTGCCCCGCCTTTTCAACGGGCGCAAACATATCGACACACTGCTTGAATTAAACAACAAGAAATAGTATG
Source organism: uncultured Muribaculaceae bacterium (assembly GCA_964542575.1). Classification (GTDB taxonomy): domain Bacteria; phylum Bacteroidota; class Bacteroidia; order Bacteroidales; family UBA932; genus Equibacterium. Next base: position 10,624 of record CAZIUO010000043.1, on the reverse strand, counting down.
AAAGACTTTTTTATCTCGGCCATCCAGCAGGTGGGGGTCGGAACGGAGAATTTCCGCAACTCCTGGGACTGGTTCATAAAGTATTTTGGCATCGACATCAAGATTCTTGAAGACGACACCGTGGCGGAGCGGATGCTCCCCTACACGGGCGGAGTGCCGCAGAAGCGCCACGCCTGCATCGCGGTGAATCTGCAGGGCGGCTCGGGATTCGAAATATGGCAGTACAGCGAGCGCAAGCCTCAGAGCGTGGCGTTCCAAATTGAGGTGGGCGACCTGGGCATACTTGCCGCCAAGGTCAAGTGCCGCGACATGGCCGCCTTCCACAAATGGCTCGGCGCGCAGTGGAGCGAGTGCAGCCCGATAGAGGCGCTGCCCGACGGCACCCCCTGCTTCTGGGTCAAGGACCTCTACGGCAACTGGTTCCAGGTGTGCGAGCGCAAGGATGTATATATCGACGAGGGCAAGCTCACCGGCGGCATCATCGGCGCCGTGGTGGGTGTGAGCGATATGGACGCCTCCCTCAAGTTCTACGGCGAGGTGCTGGGCTATGACACCGTCGTGAGCGATGTCACCGCCCCCTACAGCAGCTATCTGCCCGGCGGCGGCAATCAGTGCCGCAGAGTGATCATCAAGCGCTCGGCGCCGCAGAAAGGGGCCTTCGCCGCCCTGCTGGGAGAGAGCACCATCGAGCTGGTGCAGGCTAAAGAGCGCACCCCGCGCAAAATCTTCGAAGGGCGCTACTGGGGCGACCCCGGCTTCATTCAGATCTGCTTTGACGTGACCGGAATGAGGGCTCTGGGCGAATTCTGCGCCTCCAAGGGGCACCCCTTCACGGTGGACAGCTGCCCCGGCGGCGAGCAGTTCGATATGGGCGACGCCTCGGGCCACTTCACCTACATTGAGGACCCCGACGGCACTCTGATAGAGTTTGTGGAGACCCACAAGGTGCCGGTGGTGAAAAAGCTCGGCTGGTTTATCGATATGAACAAGCGCTCCGCAGAGAAGCCCCTGCCTAAATTCCTCTACAAGATGATGGGGCTCGTGTCGCGCCAGAAAGTCCAGGGCAAATGATGCAGCGGGTCTGGATCACCGGGGCTTCCTCCGGAATAGGCCGTGCCTGCGCGGTGGAATACGCCTCCCGCGGGGCGCATCTGGTTCTGACATCCTCCAGCGCCGAGCGGCTTGCCCCCGTGGTGCAGGAGTGCCTCAAGGCGGGTGCCGCGCAGGCCGTGGCGCTCCCCTATGACCTCGGCGACCCCTCGGGGATAGAGAGTCTCACCACTCAGGCCTGGGAGGCGCTGGGCGGCATTGACATTGCCTTTCTCAACGCCGGCATCAGCCAGCGCACTCTGGTGGAGGATACTTCTATGGAGATGGTGCGCAAGATTATGGAGGTCAATTATTTCGCCCCCGTGGCGATGGCCCGCGCGCTGCTGCCGCTTATGGTGGGCCGCGGCGGCGGACAGATTGCCGTGACCACTTCCATCGCAGGCCGCTTCGGCTTTCCGATGCGCTGCGGCTACAGCTCTTCCAAATTTGCCCTCTACGGCTTTTTCGAGACGCTGCAGGCAGAATATTACGGCAAGGGAATCCGCGTGACTCTGGTGTGCCCGGGGCGCGTGCGCACCAACATATCCCTCTACGCCCTGGACAAGGGCGGGCAGCCCCACGGCAAGATGGACCCGGGTCAGGCGGGGGGAATCTCCCCCGAGAAGGCGGCACGCAAGATTGTGCGCGCCATAGACCGCCGCCGTCGCGAGGTGCTCGTGGGCGGCAAGGAGCTCGTGATGGTCTATATCAAAAAAATATTTCCGGGCCTTTGCGCATCGCTGGCCCGGAAAATCAAAAGTCAGTAACGACCGGAATCGTGTTCTGCGGCTGCGCCGGCGACACCGAGACTATGCTGTCCACAATGTACCGCTGCATTCCCCGCCAGGGAAGGGCGCCGTTGTATTCCTTATAGTGGAGTTCCACCTGGCGTCCGCTGCAGCGCATCAAGCTGTCGGCCACTGATTTCTTGGCCACGGAGAAGTTGAATTCGTTGGACTGGACGCCGCCTCCGCTGCCGGCCCCCTTGAAGCCGGTCTGTATCAGACGGCCTTCGTAGGTTTTCCACACCCAGCCTTTGTACACTATCTGATTGAGTTCGCCAGCCTTGACTCCGCTGCCGAACACAAAGCAGAATTTGAAATAGCAGAATGCCGCAGCTGCCAGTACCAGCAGCGCGGCAATCCAGGTAATTATCTTGACAGAAGTTTTCACGGCTATTCGAGCTCGTTTTTAATGCAGCGGATGCTGCCGGCGCGCGGCATCGAGCTGGTGTAGTTGTTCATCATCTGCAGGTTTGCACGGCTGCTGTTGGTGTCGTTAATCACGAGGGCATACCACTGCGATGTGCTGTATGCGGTGGAGCAGAAGAAGTAGGTGTTGATGATCTGCTTGTAGGATGAACTGTAGCCCTTATAGCTGTAGAGTCTGTCCTGGTAGCCGGCGCTATTGCCGTCAACATAGCCGGCTTCGGCAGAAATGAAGCCTGCCTCTTTAAGCTTTGTGAGGGAGCCGCAGTCTCTGGCGGCATCATAGTAGGGGGCGTCGGTGATGGTCTCGAGGTTGGGGTCGGAGCTCTTGCCCACAAGGCGCATAAACTCGGCTGCGGTGGGGATGTGCCATCCGTCGGGGCAGATGCCCTGTGCACCCTCCTGCCTCTTGCAGGTCGTGGTGGTGATGTTGGTGTTGAACGCCACGGCGTCGGAGTAGAGCAGGCCTTTGGCAATGATGCCGTCGGCGCTGTCGTCAGCCTCAGCAGCAAAGTCGCTGCAGGGATACCACACGCCGCAGGTGCCGTCGCCGATGGTGATGCCCTTTGCGGCGTAGCAGAGGTTCTCTACCATCCACCAGCGGCCGTCGCCCATCTTTTTGATTTTATAGCTGCGGGAACCCACGGTGAGCGCGGGTGAGGTCTGCGTGATTTCCAGTTTGTCGTTCACCACAACGTCGTCGCCCTTTGCGGTGACGCTCAGGGAGAAGTTGCGGTCTGTCTCGCCCTCGTATTCGGGGATGGTCACGGTGATGGTGTCGGAGCCGTTTTCGTTGGTGCCGGTGAGGGGCTCAACCTCGATGTCGCCGTCCACGGTGATTTCCCAGGGGAAGTTGGAGGATACTGTGAAGACATATTCGCCGCCGATGTAGTCCGCTGTGGCGATGGTCTTGTTGAACATCACATACGCGGGGGCGTCCTGAGTCACGGTCAGGGTCTTGAGGGCATCCTTCTGGGTGCCGTGGGCCACTGCCGTGAAGTAGTGCTTGAGAATTGCGGTGGATTCGTTTTTGATGACGTCCACCGTGATGGTGGTGGTGCCGGCGCTGCCGCTCATCTGCGAGATTGTGAGCAGAGAATCGGCGTCGCTGTCGCATATCAGATCCCAGTTGCAGTTGGAGGTGACGTCAAACGAGAAACTGCCGCCGTTGTGGTTCAACTCCAGGTCCTCCTTGTCAATGTTGATTTCGGGGGCCTCCGCACAGGATGCAAGTGCCAGCGTTGCTGCTGCAAACCAGATTAATAGCTTTCTCATATATTCCTATAAACTTTTTACGATTAGTGGGGCCGAAGTTAGCAAAAAGCGCACAATTACAAGCAATTCGGGGCGGAAAATTTGCCCCGAACCGCTATATTATGCCTATTTGCACCACTTGTCGAGCCAGTCGAACACCTCGCGGTGCCAGTAAATGCAGTTCTGCGGCTGCAGTACCCAGTGGTTCTCGTCGGGGAAGAGCAGCATCTTTGACTCCACACCCATCATCTGCGCCGCGTTGAAGGCCGACATACCCTGGTCGTAGGGGACGCGGTAGTCCTTCTCGCCGTGGATTATCATGATGGGGGTGTCCCAGTTCTTGATTTTGGTGTGGGGAGAGTTGTCGTAGAGGCGCTTTGCCACGGGATTGTCGCTCCAGGGGGCGCCGCTCTGGGGGGTCGAGGGGTCGGCTATGCCGCCGTTGTCCCAGTTGGGGAACCACATCTCCTCGGTCTCCATAAACATATGCCCTTCGTCAAAAATGCCGCAGTGGGCGATGAAGGCGCTGAAGCGCTTCTGGTGGATGCCCGCCAGGTTATATACCGAATATCCGCCGTAGCTGGCGCCGATGGCGGCCATCTTGCCCACATAGGGCTCCGCCTTGAGGGTGTCGGCCGCCGTGAGGTAATCCTGCATATTCTGGCCTATGTAGTCGCCGGAAATCTGCTCGCACCACGCCTGGCCGAATCCGGTGGTGCCGTGGCGGTTGGGCAGAATCACAATGTAACCCTGCGAGGCCATCAGGCGGTAGTTCCAGCGGGTGGACCACTCCTGGCTGAAGCAGCTCTGCGGGCCGCCCAGGCACACCAGAATCGAGGGGTACACCTTGTCGGGATTGAACTTGGGGGGATAGAGCACCCAGGTGAGCATATTGCCGCCGTCGGTGGTCTCTATCCAGCGCTCTTCCATCTTTATCTCCTCCAGCTGGGAGATGATGGCGTCGTTCTCGTGGGTCAACTGATGCCAGGAGCCGTCGGAGGGGTAGACAGCCACAATCTCGGCGGGGCGCATCATTGAGGCGTTGGTGGTGATTATCACATCGTTGCCGAATTCGTCCCTGGTGAATGCGGGACCGGCAAAATCTACCCATTCGTGCTCCGGAGTGATGCGCAGCAGGGCGCCGGTGGCCAGGTCGGCCTTCCAGATCTGCCCCAGACCCTCCACCACGGAGGCGAAATAGATGCTGCCGCAGTCGGGACTCCAGGCGGGGGCGTCGGCATTGTAGTCGAAGCCCACGGTGAGCTCCCGCCTGGTGCGGCTCTCCAGGTCAATCACAAACAGCCGTACGCGGTCGGCCTCGTAGCCCGCCCGCTCCATACTGAGCCAGGCGATGTGTTTGCCGTCGGGAGAGAATACGGGGTTGGTGTCGTAGCCCGGCATCCCGTCGGTGAGGTTGTCGCAGCTCTTTTTGTCCACATCGTAGAGATAGATGTCGGTGTTGGTGGAGAAGGCGTACTCGCGCCCGGTCAGCTTGCGGCAGGAATATGCCACATATTTGCCGTCGGGGCTCCAGCTGAGCTGCTCCATCCCGCCGAAGGGCTCGGTGGGGAGCTCGAACGGGGCGCCGTCCAGTATGTCGACTCCCTTGCCCAGCTTGCCGCCCTTGAACGATGCGACATAGGTGTGGGGGATATATTCCACAAAATGGTCCCAGTGGCGGTACATCAGATTGTCTATTGTGCGCACGTTGGCCTTCTTGAGGTCGGGGTAGCGGTCGGTGGGGGCGGTGTAGTTCTTGAACTCCGATATGTAGAGCACCTTGCTGCAGTCGGGGGAGAACTTGAACTCGGAGATGCCGCGCTCCACTTTGCTCACTTTCTTGGCCCCCTTGCCGTCGGGGCCGCAGACATACATCTGCCCCTGGCACAGGTAGGCTATCTGCTCGCCGCCGCCGATCCAGCGGGCGTTGGAGATGCTAGCGTCGGACTTGGTGATTTGCACCGGGTCGCTGCCGTCGCTGTTCATAACGAACAGCTGGCGGCACTCGCGGTTCTGCTCGATGCTGGTGTATGACACGCCGTAGAGAATCTTGGTGCCGTCGGGAGAGGGCTGGGGGTCGGAGACCTTGCCCATAAGGCGCATCACCTCAGGCGTGTAGTGGTCTGTCTTGACGTCGGGCTTCTTGATGTACCCGCCGCCGTTGCACGATGAGAGCATGATTATAAAAATTGAAAAGAGTGCAAAACGTTTCATATATGGTTACATAATGGGAAAAATCACGAATACGGCGGTGTCCCACACTGCGTGGGAGACAATCAGCGCCGGCAGCCACTGCGGCTTGAGATAGTAGAGAAGGCCCCACACGCCTCCCGCCACGGCCGCCGCCATAATCAGCATAAAGTTGAGCGAGGGCAGGTGCACCAGGGTGTAGACCAGCAGGGTGATTATTGCCGCCACAAGGCGGGGATTGCCTTTGCCGCCCCGCTTCTCCTGCAGATAATCGGCGATATGCCGCTGCAGACAGCCCCGCCAGAAGATCTCCTCCGCCGGGCCGGTGAGCAGCAGCAGCTGGGCGGCCAGCAGCCATTTGGCGGTGCCGCTCTTGAGGGCGTATATGGTGTCGACTTGCGGCCGGGCAAAGGTGAACATCGCGCTGGAGAGCTTGTCGCCCACCCAGAAGATGCCCCAGAGGGCGGCGGCCAGCACCAGCCCCAGCGCAATCTGCCCCGGAGAGAAGCGCAGCCCCCGGCACCACTGCCGGAAAAGGGTGAACGAGAGCACCAGCAGCACGGCGCTGCTGAAGGCCATCATCCCCCAGAAGGGGACGTGGGGCGCCGTGATGGGGCTGAACATTATAAACCACAACACTGCGGCCGTGGCGGCGGAGGCCACAATCTTGCGCAGAAGGGTTTTGTTGCCGCTCGCTTCCATACCTTACAGGATTGCGGCAATCAGAAAGCCGAGGCAGAGCAGCACGCTGGAGACCATCTGCAGCTTGGCAGTCATCTGGTCCAGCGGGTTGAACGCCACAAGCCCTTCGCTCTTGAATTTGAGCACCTGACGGACATTACCCGCCACAACGGGTGCGGAGAGGAATATCAGCAGGCACCACCAGGGAAATGCCCCGCAGACCGCCGCCACAAGGGTGTAGAGGCTGGGGATGGTGATGAGTGCGATATAGTGCCACACGGAGGCTTTGGGGCCGATTACGGCGGCAAAGCTGCGGGCACCCGCCTTGGAGTCGGTGGGGATGTCGCGGGCGTTGTTGGAGTGCAGCACCGCCACCGTGATGAGCCCCACGGGGATGCTGAGCAGCAGGGTGCTATAGTCGATGTGCCCCAGGGTCACCAGCGAGGTGCCCAGCATAGGCAGCACGCCGAACACCAGAAATATGTCAGTGTCGCCCAGCGCGTGGAATTTGGTCCAGCTGTAGAGCATCGTGAGCAGCGCCCCCAGCCCGCCGATTATCAGCAGCTGCCAGCTGCTCAGCAGGGTCAGGACAAGCCCGATGGCGATGCCCACGGCGTAAAGTATAATCGCGAAGCGCTTGTACTGCGCGGGGGTGTACTCTCCGCTCACCAGCTCCTGGATGCAGAAGGCCTCCTTGCTGTCGATGCCGGTGACATAGTCGCGGTAGTCGCTGTGCACATTGCCGGCGGCGTGGAACACTATTATGCCCACCAGGGCCAGCGCGGCGTTGAGCCAGTTTATGCTCCCCCCACCATATTTATAAAAGAGAAAAAGCGTGGTCACGATAACCGGCGTGGCAGAAACCACAAACGACCAGGGCCTGGTCACGAGGAACCATTTTTTCATACGTTATGCCTCGGCGTAGAGTTTAATGATGTTCAGAATGACCTCGGCGGCCTTTTCCATACTCTCCACCGGCACGAACTCCAGCTTGCCGTGGAAGTTGTGGCCGCCGGCGAAGATGTTGGGGCAGGGAAGACCCATAAATGAGAGGTTTGCGCCGTCTGTGCCGCCGCGGATGGGCTGCACGTGGGGCTTGATGCCCGCCATCTCAATCGCCTTGACGGCGTTGTCCACCACGTGACGGTGCGGCTCCACCATCTCCCGCATGTTGCGGTACTGGTCGCGGATGTCGGCCGACACTATATTGCCGTATTTGAGGTTGATGAAGTCCACGCACTGCTGCACCTGCTCCTTTTTGCGGAGGAAGCGGGCGGCGTCGTGGTCGCGGATAATGTACGAGAGGTCTGCCTCCTCCACCACTCCCTTGAAGCTTGTCAGGTGTATGAAGCCCTCGTAGCCCTCCGTGAATTCGGGACGCTGCTCCACTGGCAGCAGAGCGTTCAGCTCCATTGCCACCAGGCAGGCGTTTATCATCTTGTTCTTGGCATATCCGGGGTGGATGTTGCGCCCGGCGATGTGGATTTTGGCGCTGGCGGCGTTGAAGTTCTCATACTCCAGCTCGCCTATCATACCGCCGTCCATTGTGTACCCGTAGTCGGCATCGAACTTCTTCACGTCGAACTTGGCCACTCCGCGCCCGATTTCCTCGTCGGGGGTGAAGGCTATCCTGATCTCGCCGTGCTTGAATTCGGGATGGTTCACGATATATTCAGCGGCGCACATAATCTCGGCCACGCCCGCCTTGTCGTCGGCCCCCAGCAGGGTGGTGCCGTCGGTGGTGACGATTGTCTGCCCCGTGTACTGCGCCATCTCGGGGAATTCGGCCACCCGCAGCCACTTGTCGCCCCCCAGATGGATGTCTCCGCCGTCGTAGTTTTTCACAATCTGCGGCTTGATGTCGCTACCCGGGGCGTCGGGAGATGTGTCCACGTGGGCTATGAAGCCCAGTTTGGGGATGTTGCCGCCGCAGTTTGCGGGGATGGAGGCCATCACATAGCCGTACTCGTCCAGGTTGGCGCCGATGCCCATCGCCTGCAGCTCGTCCCTGAGCTGCGAGAGCAGCTTGAGCTGTTTGGCGGTGGAGGGCTGGCTTTCGCTCTCCTCGCACGACTGGGTGTCGAACGACACATATCTCAAGAATTTGTCCAGTATCTTTTCCATAATTTATTCTGCTTTTTTGACTTTAAGACAACTGTGTATCAGGTAGAAGATAATGAGGGCGTAAGCCAGAACGGCGATGCCCTGGCCCGCATCGGAAGCGGCCCATTCGCTGTTGAAGGCATCCACGCCGGCAAAGCGCAGCACTGCGCTCACCACGCCCATCAGCGCACCGCCGGCAATGAATCCGGAGGCGAGCAGGGTCCCCTTCTCTTTGCGTGCCTCGTTGAGGGCGGCATCCTTGCTGCGGGTGCTCACAAACCAGCTCACCGCGCCGCCTGCAAGCAGCGGGAGGTTGAGCTCCATAGGGATGAACATACCCAGTGCAAATGCCAGCGCGGGCACTTTGAATATCGTGAGCACTATGGCCAGCACTGCGCCGATGCCGTAGAGCAGCCACGGGGCGCCGCCGCCCGACATCAGCGGCTCTATCACGGCCGCCATTGCATTGGCCTGCGGGGCCACCAGGGCGTTCTCTCCGGTAAAGCCGTAGGTTTTGTTGAGCACTATTATCACTCCGCCCACAGTTGCGGCGGCCACCAGGGTGCCCAGGAACTTCCAGGTCTCCTGCACCTTGGGGGTCGTGCCCACCCAGTAGCCGATCTTAAGGTCGGTGACAAACGCGCCCGCCATACTCAGTGCGGTGCACACCACGCCACCTATAATTAATGCGGCGGTCATTCCGGCGGTGCCGTTGAGCCCGGCCGCCACCATTATCACGCTGGTCAGAATCAGGGTCATCAGGGTCATTCCGCTCACGGGGTTGGTCCCCACAATGGCGATGGCGTTGGCCGCCACCGTGGTGAACAGGAACGCTATGATGCCCACCACCAGCAGCGCTATGATCGCCTGCCAGAGGTTGTGTATCACTCCGAAATAGAAGAACACGAAGGTCACCAGGAGGGTCAGCAGCACCCCGGCCACCACAATCTTCATTGAGATGTCGCGCTGGGTGCGGACGGCCTCGGCCTCTGCGCCGCTCTTCTTGCCCTTGAACTCCTTTGCCGCGAGGCCCACCGCCGACTTGATGATGCCGGCCGACTTGATGATGCCGATGATGCCGGCGGTGGCGATGCCGCCGATGCCGATGTGGCGCGCGTAGGTGGTGAAGATCTCCTCGGCGCTCATCTCGCCCACCGTGGTGGTGATGCCGGTGTGCATCAGGTCAATCACGTCGGGCCCGAACACCAGGTTCATCAGGGGGATTATCACCAGCCACACCAGAAACGAGCCGCAGCATATTATGAATGCGTATTTGAGCCCCACGATGTAGCCCAGACCGGCCACGGCCGCGCCCACATTGAGCTTGAGCACCACCTTGGCCTTGTCGGCGAGAGCCGCGCCCCAGGGGAGGATGCGGGTGGTGACCGTCTCGGACCACCAGCCGAACGTGGAGACTATGAAGTCGTAGATGCCGCCTATCAGGCCGCTTGTCAGCAGTGCCTTGGCCCCTTTGCCGCCGCTCTCGCCGCTCACCAGCACCTGCGTGGTGGCCGTCGCCTCGGGGAAGGGGTATTTGCCGTGCATATCCTTCACGAAATATTTGCGGAAGGGAATCAGGAACAGGATGCCCAGGATGCCGCCCAGCAGGGAGCTGAAGAACACCTTGGTGAAGTCCACGGTGAGGTCGGGATACTTGGCCTGCAATATATATAGGGCGGGGAGGGTGAAGATGGCCCCGGCCACAATCGCGCCGCTGCAGGCGCCGATGGACTGGATGATCACATTCTCCCCCAGGGCGTTCTTGCGCTTGCAGGCGCTGGACAGGCCCACCGCTATTATGGCGATGGGGATGGCCGCCTCAAACACCTGCCCCACCTTGAGGCCGAGGTAGGCTGCGGCTGCCGAGAATATGATTGTCATTATGAGGCCGATCGAGACCGACCAGGCGTTCGCCTCCGGGTACTTTTTCTTGGGAGACATCAGCGGGGTGTACTCTTCCCCCTCTTTGAGCTCACGGTAAGCGTTTTCCGGGAGCGATGCCTTGGGTTTCTGCGTTTCTTCCATAACGTTTCAAATATAGGTACAAATGCGTCAAATGAAAAAATATCAAAAAAAATTTGACAAAAATTTGGAAGAAA
>CAZIUO010000042.1:11703-13859 GCA_964542575.1 uncultured Muribaculaceae bacterium | reverse complement strand
TCAGCGACTTGTTGTAGCACTCGGCCTTGTTGGGGCCATAGATGAAATCCATATCGTCGTCATATTCAAACCAGCTGCGGGGAATGCTGAACCACGAGGGATTCTTGTATGTAGAGGAGCCCTGGAAAGTGAAATTGACGGCATCCATCACAAAGTGGGCCCCCGGAATCTGGCAGATGGCCTTGTCGTCGTGATGCTCCACCGGGCGGTTTTTGATATACTCCGCAAGGAGGTTGAACTTTTCTATGTTCTTGTCGAGCATCGTCTTTTTGGAGTTCTCGTCCATATCGGTCCTGAGCGTGTAGTAGAGCTGGGTCAGGTACAGATTCTCCGCCGCCACCGCTATGTCGCCCGCGCGGAGGGCCTCCCTCACCGAGTAGCCCTCATTCTCCCAGGCAGTGGTGTTGTAGGTGTAGAGGTCATACATATTGAAGATATCCCTCTGCTCCACAATCGTGTTGAGCAGGAAATCGATGAAATTGAGCCCCTGCACATATACGGGATTGCCCCCGACCGTGTGGGATGCCCAGTCGTTGATGATTCTTGCGACATCCTCCTCTGTGGAGGCGTTGCTCAGGCGGACATAATATTCCTCATTATAGTTGGTGAGCTCGCTTACATACTTGCTGCGCTCGTTGAGCTTGGCCTCGTATGTCGTGTTCTTGTATAGAAGCGTCATCTGGTTGAGCTGGTCGGTGATGGCATTCATCTTGTCCAGAAGGTCGCTCAGGGTGGTCTTCTCTCCCGACGCGGGGAACAGCAAATCCAGCAGGGCGCCTACCCCCTTGCCCCAGGCGGTCGTGCCGGCAGTCTTCACCGCCCACTCGAGAAACTCCGTCCAGTTCCAGTCGAACGCCTCGAGATTGGCCGCGGCCAGCGAGACATTGTATGTTTGCGGGCCGGCGAATATCGGCTCCTCCGGGATCAGGCTCTCAGAAGGCTCCTTGGGCTGATAATAGCCCGGGCTGTTGGGAGTAAGGTGATAAATGACTTTACTCCCTTCGGGAGCCAGGATGTCATCGCCCTTGCGGGCAAATGTCATCTGACGGCCGTCTACCACCACATTGAATTGCGTGCGGTTCTTGTCCCGGCTGACAATCTCCACCGCAGCGCTCTGGCGTGCAGTGGCATTGTAGCCTCCCTCAAGCGTGTAGATGTAATCGGCGAATTCTGCATTGTCGCCCTCGATTGTGAGCACTTTCACCGACGTCTCCCCGTCGGTTATGGTCATAGGGCCTTCCCATACGCCGTCCAAAGGCGCCTCGTCGGGCGTCACGCGCTTGCAAGCGGTAAATGCGGCCGCCGACATCAGCAGGGCGAACGCAATGATTCTGGTAGATTTCATTCTTCGCAATATATAATCTGCAAAGGTTATATATTTTTTTTAAAATCTGCAAAATCAGGTGCATTGCCGCCCTTGCACATTCCGGCAATCTTTCACAAATTTGCGGGTTCTTGAGACGAAGCTGGTCAATGATAAGATATGACATAATCGGCGCTGCGGAGGCCTTCACGGCCGGCAGGGAGGAGGCTCTCCCCTGCCCTGTGGTGCAGCCCCACCAGGTGCACGGCTGCAAAGTGGCGGCAGTCGACCGCCCCGGGCTGACCCGCGAGATACTGGAGGGGTATGACGCCCTTGTGACTAATCTGCGCGGGGTGGCGATCGGCGTCAGGACCGCCGACTGCATTCCCATTCTGCTCTGCGACCCCGTGCGCGGGGCCGTGGCCGCGATTCACGCCGGCTGGCGGGGAACTCTCGGCAGGATTGTGTGCGCCGCCATCGGCCGAATGCGCCTGGAATACGGCACGGCGCCGGAGGATTTGAGAGCCGTCGTAGGCCCCGGCATCTGCAGGGAGTGCTTCCAGGTGGGGGAAGAGGTCGCAGGCGCCTTCAAGGAGGCGGGCTTCCCGATGGACAAGATTTACAGCTGGAACGGGCCCCGGGCAGAAGGGGATATGAAGGGCGGCCACCACATCGACCTGCCGCAGGCCAACCGCCTGCTTCTCGAACTAGAGGGGGTCAGGCCGGAAAACATACAGATGTCGGGCATCTGCACCTTCGAGACCGCCGGCCTGTATTCCGCCAGGAGGGAAGGCCCCAAGTGCGGCCGCAACATCAACGCCATAATGCTGTCCGAGGTTTTGTAGTAAATTTA
>CAZIUO010000042.1:0-11603 GCA_964542575.1 uncultured Muribaculaceae bacterium | reverse complement strand
TTTTGTAGTAAATTTACTGCTAAACCTATAATAAATACCGACACTATGAGACTAGCTACCCTGTTGACTGCAATTCCGGCAGCGGCCTTGATTGCCGTTTCTTGCGGAAAAATCGACGACAGAATTTCTTCTCTGGAGGAGAGAATCTCTATTCTGGAAGATTCCGAAATCAACTCCATCGACTCCCAGATCAGTTCCATCAAAGCCACGATGGAAGGATATGCAGAAGGCCGGCAGCGCCCTGCAGAACTACATCTCCGATCTCGAGCAGAAAGATGCCGACCTTTCGGATCAGATATCCGAAACCAATAAGGAGATAGATGCGCTCCAGACCAAGCTGCACGCAGAGCTGGCTTCTGCCGGCGAGGAACTCCGCAAAGAGCTGGATGCGGCAGGCGAGGAACTCTCCGGCGACATCGCAGATGCCAAGAACCAGACCGCAGTGGCCAAGGCCGAGGTCATCGCGCAGCTGGAAGCCTACAAAGCCCTGATGAACGATGAACTCAAGACCGTTGGCGGCACCCTCTCCAGCCTCAAAGAGCAGAGCGGCGCCCTGGAGACGAACCTTGAGAACCTGCAGGAATATGTTGACGCCGAAATCGGCGCCGCACGCGACTGGGCCGGTGCGACCTTTGCCACAATCGGCAAGCAGGACACCCTGGCCACCACAGTGGCCGCAATCGAAACCGATCTGGAGGCTCTGGACACTTATGTCCAAAACCTCGAGACCCGCCTCGAGGCCAAGACTGCAGAGCTTTCCGAATCCCTGGAGACCCTTGACAATGACACCCAGAAGCAGATAGAAGAGCTCACCAACCGCTTCAACAATTCGGTTTCCAAGCTCAAAAAAGACCTGACCCAAGCCTACACCAGCCTCGTGGCGCAGCAGATAATCGAGCTGGAGACCTCTCTTAAAAGTTGGGTCAACAACCAGCTCAGCGCCTATTACGATGCCGAGCAGGTCCAGGGCAAGCTGGACGCCCTCAAAAGCGATCTGCTCCTGACGCTGAACACAGAGAAGGCTTACCTCAAAGGGCTCACAAGCGCCCTTGAGAGCGCCACAGCCGACTCCCTCTCGCAGCACACCGCCCTCATCGGCGCGCTCAGCTCCAGAATCGGGACAGCCGAAGGCAACATCGAGCAGCTCAAGAGAGATGTGAAGGCCAATACAACGGCCATCGACAATTTGCAAACCGCCCTCACAGAGGCCAAGACGCAGATAGCGAAAGATTACGCGGCGGCGATACAGTCTGCCATAAGCACCTACGACGGCACCGTTACCGCCAAGATTGCCGAGTCCATCGCCACAGTCAACTCCACGATTTCCTCTTTGAGCAGCTCGCTCACCACTTTGCAGAGAGAGGTCAGAGAGCTTTCCGACAAAGTGAGAAAGATTGAAAATGTCGTGAACAATCTCACCGGCATCTCCTACATTCCGACATACTCCGACTATGCCGAGAGAGTATCCTGGAGCAGAAGCGCCCTCAAGGTTGTCCCCGCAAACATTTCACTCAAATTCGACGTTCTCCCTTCAAGCGCGGCGGCGGCAATCGCCAGCGACTGGAAGTCGCTTATAAGCGCGCAGGCCGTATATACCAAAACCAAATCTGCGGGCGGCGACCTGGTGGCCCTGACTGTGACCGGCGCAAGCGCCTCCAACGGAGTGCTGACGGTGAACATCTCCCCCGCCGGCCTGGACAAGAATTTTGTAATCGGCAATCTGGAGGCCTCCGTGGTGGTTAAGATATCTTCCGACAACCGCACAATAATCTCCGATTACATAAAGCTGACCCCCGGCGGAAGCGAGCTCGCCTTTGTGACTTACCTGCTCAAGAATTTTGACACCGACGGCGACTGCACGCTTGATACCGACGCCCTCGCCAAAGCCAAGACGCTCAATGTATCCGGAATGGGGGTCAAGAATCTTGGCGGGCTGCTGGAGAATATGCCGGCACTGGAGACCCTGGACTGCAGCAACAACAATCTGGGCAGCCTCAACGTTACCCAAAACACCAACCTCAAGAACCTCAACTGCAGCAACAATAAGTTCAACAGCCTTAACCTCTCCAAAAACACCAAGCTGGAGTCGCTCAACATAAGCAACCTAAGTTATAACGAGAACTATCGCCTGCAGTCTCTGGACCTGACGGCCATCACGCAGCTCAAGTCCCTGACCCTCAAGAGCAACTATTATCTCGGAAAAGTGATCTGCTCATCCGAGGAGTGGATAGGCAATGTGGCCCTCAATGTCGATCCCAGCGTATTTTTCTATGTATCCGGCAACACAAGCACCTGGATTCCCGTGGGCATCGACATAGACGGGCTCAAATGGTGCACGGTGAATGCAGGCGCATCCACCGGCAATCTGGCAGGCAGCTACTACACTCTCGACAAGGCCCTTACGGCCTGTCCTACAGGCTGGAGACTGCCCACGAAAGCAGAACTCGAGTCGCTTGTCAAACACTCTTCAAGCCAGAAGAAGAATGAGTTTTCCTATACACTCTACAATTGGGGCCGCTGGTTCTCCGGCAGCAGCGAATACTCCGCAACGGCCGTTTCAGTATTCTTCCCGGGTCCCGATTACAATAATGGCGGCGCCTGGTATTGGTCTTCAAACGTGTATGAAGGGAATTCCACCGCCAACTGGACACTGCTATTCTACAATTCTTACATAAAAATGTCACCCAAGTATAAATCCGATTCTATGATACGCGCCCGCTGCGTCAAGGATATCTCATAGTGCGGCTTATGACCGTGCAAAAATCGGCGGCCTGTGCGGAAATTCCGTGCAGGCCGCTAACTTTGCAGCCGGAACATCAGCAAATATGAAAAAGAGCTTCGCCGACATACTGGATTCGCTGGAGGGGGACTCTGCCCGCAAGGCAGAGCGCAAGATGCCCGCCTGGAGCGAGGCGTCGGCCCGCCGCAAGGCGCAGGGGCTGGAGCCGCTGGAAATCCCCACCGCACTCGCCCTGGAGCAGTGCTCGTCGGAGGAGACGGCCCGCTACAAATGCCGCCTGCTCGCCGCGCTCTTTCCGGAGGGGGTCGGGCTGCTGTGCGATCTGACCTGTGGCCTGGGCATCGACAGCCTGGCCTTCAGCTCCATCGCCCGCAAAGTCGTGAGCTTTGAGCGCTCAGGGGAGCTGGCGGAGGCGGCGCGGCGCAACTTCAGCCGCCTCGACGCGGCAAACATAGAGGTGCGCTGTGCCGAGGTGGGCGCAGAAAGCGACCTGCCCGGGTGCGACGTAATCTTTGCCGACCCGGCCCGGCGCAGCGGCACGGGGAGGAAGGTCTTCCGCCTGGAGGACTGCTCGCCCGACATCCGCCCGATGCTGCCGATGCTGCTCTCCAAAGCGCCCGCGGTGCTGCTCAAGCTCTCCCCGATGGCCGACATCAGCCTTCTGGCCTCCGAATTGGGCGCTTGCCTGAGCCAGGTGCACATTGTGAGCCTGCGCTCCGAGGTCAAGGAGCTGCTCTGCCTGCTGCAGAGGGGGCACGCCGGGGGATACCGCATCACCGCCGCCGAGATTGCCGCGGGCGGCGAGGAGAGCAGTCTGAGCTTCTCTCCCGATGAGGAGCGGGAGGCCGTGGCGCGCTTCTCCCCCGCCCCGGCTCCCGGCTGCCTGCTGCTGGAGCCCCGCGCCGCGCTGATGAAGTCGGGGGCCTACAAGAGCCTCTGCAGCCGCTTCGGCATAGCCAAGATTGCGGCATCGACCCATCTCTATGTCTGCGGCGAGGCCAGCCCGGAGCCCTTCAGAGGGCTGTTCAAGGTGTTCCGCATAGCGGAGGTGCGCCCCTTCTGCAGCAGGGAAATCAAGGCCCTGGGGCGGCTCTGCCCCGACGCAGAGGTCAGCGCCCGCAACCTCCCCCTATCCAGCGACGACCTGCGCAAGAAAATCGGCGCCACGGGGGGCGGGCGGCGCCACATCTTCGGCTGCACCGCGCAGGGCGGCCGGCTGCTGATTGTTTGCCAGTCGCTGTAATTTTTCTCTTTTTCTTCATCCTGCCACTTTTTGGCTGAAAGAAATTCAAGCTTTGCAGGTATATAAGAGGGAAAAGAGAAAATTATGGCAAAGACTTACATTCAGCTCATCAAGGCGGCGGCAGCCAGAGTCCGCGACAGCAAACTGGAAAAACTCGGCACCAAAGAGACGGCGCAGGCGCTGGAGGCGCTGCAGACCGCCCTCAATCTCGAAAACCGGGGCGAGGCGCTCATCTTCGCCGCGCTGTTTGACCGCAGCTGCACCGGGCGCGACAGCGATATGGGCGACCTCGCCCGCTACTTCAACTGCACCCATCTGGACATTATGGAATACCTGCCCGCCATCGGGGCGCTGCAGCAGCGGGGGCTGATTGTGCAGAGCAACGCCGACGAGGCCAGGCGGATCAAGAAGTCGTACCTCGTGACGGGCTATGTCACCGACAGCCTGCTTGCGGACAAGATGCCCGATTCGCGCCCCGCGCAGTTCCTGCACAAGGCTTTTGACCGTTACGACTTCTGCAAGCTGATAGCGGCGCAGATGGAGGACGACGACACCAGCTGCGAGGAGCTGCTGCAGATGGCCGGCTCTCTGGAGAAGGAGCACGCCGACCTGCCATTCGTGGCGGCGGTGCAGAAGGAGGTGGAGGAGCTGCGCCACCGCGTGCTCTTCTACGATATCTGCCACGACTTCACTGCCAACGACCGCGGCCGGTGCTCCAGCGTGGACAGCACCCTGAAGGATATGTACAGCGTGTTCTCAATCCGCCTCCAGGAGAAGTCGGACCTGCTGGCGGGCACACACCCCCTGCAGAAGGCCGACCTGCTGAAGGTTGACTCCGACGGCGAGTCGATGGGCCTCACCGAAAAGGGGCAGCGGCTGTTCCTGGAGCAGGACTACGCGGCATTCTACGGCAGGCTGGAGAACCTCGACCGCTACAAATTCGCCAGTGCGGTAAACAACTACATCCACAGCCGCAACTACGACGCCGACTCCCCGAGGGCGGCCGCGCTGCTCACGAAATTCATCAGGCACCTCGAAGCCACCAACTCCCATCTGAAGTTCATCGGCAACATAAAGTCGGTGCTGGAATCAGAGCAGGACAGGGCGCTGTTTTACATCCTCTGCCGCGACTGTTCGCGGGAATGCGAGGGCACCCCGATTCCGCAAGAGCTCCGCGACCTGTTCGACCTCAAGACGCGCAAAGCCTGTATGGGGTTGCTCAAAGAAGAGACCCACATTCTGCAGCGCACCGGCCTGGCGGAGGTGACCACCCACACCAGCCTCTTCGGAGAGGCCACATTGCTCAGTCTCACCGACAAGGGCAAACGGCTCTTCTTTGAGGAGGACGCCGAGCTGTTCATCGAGAAGGAGAGCGACAATACCCGCATCAAGCCGGCCGACATCAGCCCCAAGCGCCTCTTCTTCTCCGAAGGGCAGCAGAAGCAGCTCTCGCTGGTGGAGAACGCCCTGCGGGAGGAGAACTTCTGCACGCTGCAGAGCCGCCTGGAGAGCAAGGGAATGCCCAAAGGGGTGGCGGTGCTGCTCTACGGCGCCCCGGGCACCGGCAAGACCGAGACGGTGATGCAGTGGGCCCGCAGCTGCGGCCGCGACATAATCCACGTGGACATCAGCAGCTCCAAGAGTATGTGGTTCGGCGAGAGCGAGAAAATCATCAAGAAGATTTTCTCTGACTACCGCAGCGCCTGCAGCGGAAACGGCCCGAAGCCCATCCTGCTCTTTAACGAGGCCGACGCCATCTTCTCCTGCCGCCGGCAGCTTGGGAGCCGCGACCGCAGCATCCACCAGACCGAGAACGCCATGCAGAACATCATCCTGGAGGAGATGGAGCGCCTGGACGGCATTCTCATTGCCACCACCAACCTGGAGGGCAATCTGGACGGCGCGTTCGAGAGGCGTTTCCTATTCAAGATCCGCTACGAGAAGCCCTCGCTGGAGGCCAAGATGCACATCTGGCGCGACAAGATAGGCAGCCTCTCGGAGCAGGATGCGCTGCGCCTGGCTTCGCAGTTCGACTTCAGCGGCGGCGAAATCGACAACATCGTGCGCAAGGCCACAATGGAGGAGGTGGTGAGCGGCGCCGCCCCCACCCTGGAGATGATAGAGAGCCTCTGCAGCCACGAGAAACTCCCCGGCGGCGGCCGCACCAGGATCGGATTCTAAAAATAGTTTAGAGTGTAGAGTTTAGAGTGTAGAGTTTCATAAAATTTATTACCTTTGCGCGTCCGTAATAAGACACGAAAGTTTTTTATTCATCAACATACAATTATTACACACAATGATCAAAGTTGGTATTAACGGTTTCGGTCGCATCGGCCGTTTCGTATTCCGCGCTGCCCAGACCCGCAGCGACATTGAGGTAGTAGGTATCAACGACCTCTGCCCTGTTGACTATCTCGCATATATGCTCAAGTATGACACCATGCACGGTGCATTCGAGGGTACTATCGACTATGACGTAGAGAACAGCAAGCTCATCGTCAACGGCAAAGAGATCCGCGTGACTGCCTGCAAAGACCCCAACGAGCTCGCTTGGGACAAGGTAGGTGCCGAGTACATCGTGGAGTCCACCGGTCTTTTCCTCACCAAGGAGAAAGCTCAGGCTCACATCAACGCCGGCGCAAAGTATGTCGTAATGAGCGCACCTGCAAAGGACGACACTCCGATGTTCGTATGCGGTGTTAACTTTGACAAGTATGTCAAGGGCACTCAGTTCGTTTCCAACGCATCCTGCACCACCAACTGCCTGGCTCCCATCGCCAAGGTGCTCAACGACAAGTTCGGCATCAAAGAGGGCCTTATGACCACCGTTCACTCCACCACTGCCACTCAGAAGACCGTTGACGGTCCTTCACTGAAAGACTGGCGCGGCGGCCGTGCCGCTTCCGGCAACATCATCCCCTCCTCTACCGGCGCTGCAAAGGCTGTAGGCAAGGTTATCCCCGAGCTCAACGGCAAACTCACCGGCATCTCGATGCGCGTGCCCACTCTGGACGTTTCTGTAGTTGACCTCGTTGCCAACCTCGAGAAACCCGCTACCAAAGAGGACATCTGCAAGGCTATGAAAGAGGCTTCCGAAGGCGAGCTGAAGGGCGTTCTGGGTTACACTGAGGATGCAGTCGTTTCCAGCGACTTCCTGGGTTGCACCCTGACTTCCATCTTCGACGCAAACGCCGGTGTTTATCTTACCGACACTTTCGTCAAGGTCATCAGCTGGTACGACAATGAGATCGGCTACTCCAACAAGGTGCTCGAGCTCATCGCACATATGGCAAAGGTCAACGCCTAATCCATTCTGAGACAAAAAAAGGCCGTCCCTTTCGGGGCGGCTTTTTTTGTATGTCCTCCGGGGTTTAGGGTTTAGAGTTTAGAGTTTAGAGTTTAGAGGAGTGGAGAGTGTAAAGTAGCGTTTCAGCGCATCAAAATCCAAGCACTCTCCTGGGCTGATCCGCCAGTGCACGGCGACGGGGCAACGGGCCGCAGCAAAAGAAGCAAAAAAGGCAGCCCCGGAAGGGACTGCCCTGTATCTGTTGCCAAAAAGGGGAACTGTTACTTCTTCTCCTTTTTGCCGTAGCGGCTGTAGAATTTGTCCACGCGGCCGGCAGTGTCCACAAGCTTCATCTTGCCTGTATAGAACGGGTGGGATGTGTTGGAGATTTCGACCTTGACTACCGGATACTCAACGCCCTCGACCTCAATGGTCTCTTTGGTGTTGGCGCAAGAACGTGTGATGAACACGTGATCGTTAGACATATCCTTGAAAGCAACAAGACGGTAACTTTCGGGATGGATTCCTTGTTTCATTTTCTTTGAGGTTTTTTGATTCGGAGTGCAAAAGTAGAAATAATTGATAAATTTGCAAAACTTAAATGGCTTATATATGACACTCATCAAATCCATTTCCGGAATCAGGGGGACAATCGGAGGCTCCGTGGGAGAAGCGCTTACCCCCGTCGACATCGTAAAATTCACATCGGCATTCGCATTCGGCCGCAAAAAGGTGGTTGTGGGGCGCGACGCACGCATCTCTGGCGAGATGGTGGACAGCCTCGTCTGCAACACTCTGGTAGCCTGCGGCGTGGATGTCATCAACATAGGTATGGCCACCACCCCCACCACTGAAATGGCGGTGATAGGCGAGAAGGCCGACGGCGGCATAATAATCACCGCATCGCACAACCCGATGCAGTGGAACGCCCTCAAGCTGCTTGCCGCCACGGGCGAGTTTCTCTCCGACGCCGCTGGCAAGGAGGTGCTCGCGCGCGCGGCCCGCGAAGAGTTCGACTACGCGCAGGTCACCGATCTGGGCACAATCACCCATAAAGATTACACGCAGATCCACATCGACGCCGTCAAGAGCGACTCGCTGGTGGACCTGGAGGCTATACGCAACGCACATTTCAAAGTGGTGCTGGACCCCGTCAACTCGGTGGGCGCGGTGGTGATGCCCCGCCTGCTGGAGCAGATGGGAGTGGAATGCATCACCATCAACGGCACTCCCGACGGCCATTTCGCGCATAATCCCGAGCCGCTGCCCGCCAACCTCAAGGGGCTCAGCGACGCAGTGGTGGCGGAAGGCGCCGCCCTGGGCATCAGCGTCGACCCCGACGTGGACCGTCTGGCGCTGATTTGCGAGAACGGCGAGCCGTTCGGCGAGGAATACACCCTCGTGGCGGTGTCAGACTATGTGCTGGACTGCAAGAGCGGCCCCACAGTGTCCAACATCTCCTCCAGCCGCGCCCTGCGCGACATCACCGAGAAGCACGGCTGCACCTACTACTGGTCGGCGGTGGGCGAGGTCAACGTCACCACCAAGATGCACGAGGTGGGGGCAGTGATCGGCGGCGAGGGCAACGGCGGCGTCATCTACCCCGCCCTGCACTACGGCCGCGACGCCCTCATCGGCGTGGCGCTGTTCCTGAGCAATATGGCGCACAAGGGGCTCAGTGCAAGCGCGCTGCGCGCCACATACCCCGACTATTACATCTCCAAGAACAGGATAGAGCTGCCCGACGCATCGGCCGCAGAAAAGGTGTTTGACGCGGTCAAGAAGAAATATGCCAGCGAGAAGCTCACCACAATCGACGGCGTCCGCATCGACTTCGAGAGCGACCGTATGTGGGTGATTCTGCGCAAGTCCAACACCGAGCCCATCATCCGCGTGTATGCCGAGGCGCCCGCCGAGGCCGTGAGCGTGGCTCTGGCAGAGGAAATCCTTGCCGTGGCGGAAGAAATCCTCTAAGGAGACGCGATGTTCTCTTTCAGGACCACCCCGCTGCTGGAGCAGGAAGACCTCACTCTGAGGCGCGGCCTGCTGGCCGTGCTGGAAGACCCCACCGCCTGGCATCCCCAGTATGGCGAATACCTGCACTACACTCTGGCGCGCTACCGCAACGTGGTGCCGCTGGCCTCGCTGCAGGATGTCGCCACGCTGGAGAAGGCCGACGCGGTGATAATAGAGCATCAGGACACCGGCACCCGCTTTGACCCCTTTCTGAAGCAGCTGCGCGCCTTCTTCCTGGAGCAGAACCGCAGCGAAAAGCCGCTTTCCGTGTACATAATAGACCGCTTCAACCCCAGCGGACGCACCGTGGAGGGGGGCCACTACGACGGCCTGCCCCACCGGCACGGCCTCACTATGGGAGAGATTGCCAATATGTACTACACGGAGATGAACGCCACCTTCCCGCTGCACATAATCTCAGCCGCCGCCAACGACGCCGCGCGCGAGCTGATGCCCTGGAGCATCCCGCAGGAGTGCGGCCTCTCCCACCTTTTTTCCGCAGTGTTTATGAGCGGCAGCAGCCTCTGGCGCGGCACCAATGTCAGCTGGGGCGAGGGCACCGCCCGCCCGCTGGAGATGTTCGGCGCCCCCTTCTTGCAGCGCCTGGAGCGCAAGCGCGACTTTGTGTGGGAGAACGCCCTCACCTGGAACGATGTGGATTCGCCCGTCTACGACAAGGGGGTCTATATGCGCTGGTGCAGTTTTGTGCCCGAGGCGGGGCTCTATGCGGGCCAGAGGTGCTTCGGCTTCCAGATGATGCCCAACCCGGGCGAGCCGCAATACCACTCGCTGCTGCACGCCCTGCGCCTGATACGCTTTGTGGCGGAGAACTGCCCCGAATTCGCCTTCAACGAGCAGATGGACTCCCTCGCCGGCAGCGAAGAGGTGATGGCATACCTGCGCGGCACCATCCCCTACGACGACGTCCGCGACCACATCAAGAGCGAAGAGCAGAAGTGGCTGCGCAAGGCCAAGAAATACCTGCTCTACCCCGACCCTCTGGTGCGGGTAAAATAGCGTCTATTTTACTCTGATTCGCTTGCCGATGCGCAGCACGGCCTTTTTGGAGATGCCGTTGAGGCGGCAGAGAGCCTCCACTGTGGTTTTGTTGCGCAGCGCTATGGAAGAGAGGGTGTCGCCCGATTTCACCGTGTGATAGACCGCCTCCGAGGAGGTGCCGCCGCCCTGGGCCGCAGTCGCAGCGGAGGCTTTTGCGGCAGAAGCGCCGGCGTCCGAAGTCTGCCCCGCAGCGCTCTTTGCGGAGGCGGATTGTCCTTGGCCTGCCGCTGTGGCATTCTGGCCGGAGGCGCCATTTTGCGCTCCGGCGCCCTCCCGGGAAGGGATGCGGTGCGTGGAGTGCACCACGCGGCTCCACTGCCCCGAACCGTGCAGCACATAATTCACCGAGTCGGCAGGGGTGTGCAGCACGCCGTCCTCCCCTATCAGCATCCAGCGGCCGTCGGCGAGCAGCAGCAGGCGCACATCCCCCGCGGCCAGGGTCAGAGTGTCCCGCGCATCCAGCAGGGCGCCGTCGGGCAGCGGCTGCGCGAGGGTGTCGGAGGGAGCCTTCACAAAGTCGGGCAGAATCCTGCGCGCCCCCAGGAACCGGGAGGCGTAATATTCCTCCGTGATGTGCGACACCACCACCCCGCCCCGCACGGCGGCGTGTATGAAGGTGAAATCCTTGCCGTCGGCGCTCATCTCAATGAACAGGCCGACGTGCCCCACCCTTTTGGTGTTGCGCCGGGAGGCGAACACCAGTATGTCCCCCTTTTGCAGCGCAGACCACGGGCCGCTCACTTCGCGTCCCTGGCCCGCCTGCCCCGATGAGGAGCGCTCCAGTTCATATCCGTATTTGCGGTAGATGTAGCCGGTGAAGCCCGAGCAGTCGAAGGACCTGGGGCCGCGGCTGCCGTAGCGGTAAGGGGTCCCGCGCAGCTCCATCGCATCGCTTATCAGCATATCCGCCAGAGCGGCGGTCGTCACCGACATTTCTGCGCTTGCCACCGACGCGGAGTCCGGGGCCGGCGAGATTGCCGCCGTGGAATCCAGCGCCGGAGAATTTGCCGCCGTGGAGTCCGCTTGCGCCAAGTTCTGCCACGAAGGCCCCGCCGCTGCATTTGCTGCCGTTTCAGCCTTCAAAGCCAATTCCGAGGCGGCAACGGGGAGCGCATTCTGCACTGCCGGGATGCCACCTACGGGCGCCGCCGCTGCGGCCGACCCCGCGCCAAGCAGCGCCGCCACCGCCGCCGCGTGTATATACTTAAATGTCATTTGCCATCTTTTTTTCCAGCCGCAAAGATAATGCACCCGCCAGA
>CAZIUO010000041.1:0-13956 GCA_964542575.1 uncultured Muribaculaceae bacterium | reverse complement strand
CAGGGGGCCTGTGCCCCCTTAATCGTGTGCGGGCGAAGGGACTCGAACCCTTACGCCGCAAGGCACCAGATCCTAAGTCTGGCTTGGCTACCAATTACAACACGCCCGCAACTATGCTTGCAAAGATATCTATTTTTAGAAATCTGACAATTTTTGTACATTGCAAAAATTTGTTAATCGCACAATTATGAATAGATCAGCTCTGATTCTCGCGGCCTGCGCAATGGCGCTCTGCACGCAGCCCGATGCATCCGCACAGGCACAGCCCCAATCGTCCGGGGACAAAGTGAAACCCGAAAAGGAACAAATCGCGGCCCCGGCAGCCGGCAAGAGGGTCGACACGATTGCCGTGCCGCAACTGCGCTACAAAGGCCCGTTTGCACTGGACGCGCCCTATGTGACCGACTCCACCGACGCCGCCGGAGCCAAATACAACCCCTTTGAGGAGATGCTCTCCCGCGCCGTGCCCGGGAACTATATGGACGGGGCCAAAACGGCTGACCTGCCCGCCAAAAGCGACAAGCCCCAGATGCACATCGCCGGATTCTACATTGAAAACCGCACATTTGCCAAGGCCGACCTCATCTACGCCGGCCCCGAAAAGCACAAACTCTTTGTGGACGGCAAGCCTGCCGCCGAGAGCGGCATCGCCCTTGAGCCCGGCACCCACGCATTTGCAGTAAAATACATCACCGACACCACCGATGCAGCCCCGGTCAAGATTTCCCTGGCCACCAAAGGCAGCCTGCAGCTGCGCGGCGACGCCTCCCGCATCCTCTCGCTGGACATCAACACCCAGGGAGTAGGCTGCAACTATGCCAGCCTGAGCGCCGGCGGCAAATATTACATAGTGGGCGGCTACATAATCAAGGACGACGGCGAGAGCGAGCGCCGCTACGAGATTTTTGACGCCGCCAGCGGCAAACTGCTGCTCCGCCCCGAGAAATTCGACGGCTGGATGCCCGCAAGCGACAGCTTCTACTTCACCGAGAGCGGCATCAGCGGCCGGCGCATCGTCACCGTGGACCCCGCCACCCAACAGCGCACCATAATTGCTGAGAACATCCCCGAAGGCGGCTTCACAATCGCCCCCACCGAAGACTACGCCATCTACACAATGATCACCGAGGGGCCCAAGGAGGGCGAAGTGCATCAGATTCTGGTGCCCGACGACCGCCAGAGCGGCTGGCGCAACCGCTACCATCTGGTGAAATATGACTTTGCCACCGGCGCGCAGCGGCGTCTGACATTCGGCCACCGCAACGCCTGGATCAACGACATCAGCGCCGACGGCCGCTACATCCTCTTCACCACCGACGGCTATGACCTCGGCAAGCGCCCCACAACCCTGCAGACCCTGCTCAGAATGGACCTTGAGACAATGGCTGTGGACACCCTCGCCCTCAAGGACGGCTTCATAACATCGGCAATCTTCTCTCCCGACGGCACTCAGGCGGCCGTGATGGGCAGCGCCGAGGCCTTTGACCACATCGGGCAGGTGCTCCCCGAAGGGCGCATCCCCAATATGACCGAATATCAGATCTACATAGTGGACATCGCCACCAAGGCGGTGACCCCCATAACCAAAGATTTCGACCCCTCCGTGAAGGAGATGGAGTGGAGCGCATACGACGGCAAAATCTACCTCTCCGCCGACGACAAGGACTGCGTGAACCTCTACCGCATCGACCCCAAGACGGCAAAAAGCGAGCGCCTGGCCAATCAGGAGGAGTATCTCTACAACTTCTCGATAAGCAAGAAGAGCCCTATGCTGATTTATGCCGGGCAGAGCCTGACCACCGCCGACCGCGTGTGGATGCTCAACACCAAGAAGGGCAAGAACACGATGGTGGCCGACTACAGCGCCGAGAAACTTGCCGGAGTGAGAATGGGCGAGGGCGACGGCTACGAATTCACCAGCAGCCGCGGCGACCTGATCAACTGCTTCTACGTGCTCCCTCCCGACTTTGACGCCACCAAGAAATATCCGATGCTGGTGCATTATTACGGCGGCTGCAGCCCCAGCGCCCGCTACAGCATCGGCTCCTACTCCCCCCAGTATTACGCCGCGCAGGGATATGTGTTCCTGGTGGTGAATCCCTCCGGCGCATCCGGCTTCGGCCAGGAATTCGCCTCCAGGCACGTCAACACCGCGGGCCAGGGGGTTGCTGAGGACATCCTGGAGGCGGTGGAGCACTTCTGCCAGGACCATAAATATGTAGACCGCAAGCACATAGGCTGCTTCAGCGCATCGTACGGCGGCTTCATGACCCAACTGCTGCTGGCCAAGAGCGACCTGTTTGCCGCCGGCATCTCCCACGCCGGAATCAGCGACCACACCAGCTACTGGGGCGAGGGCTACTGGGGCTACTCATACAGCGAGGTCTCTATGGCCAACAGCTACCCCTGGAACGCCAAGGATCTCTATGTGGACAACAGCCCGCTCTATATGGCAGACCAGATACACACTCCGCTGCTGTTCCTGCACGGCTCGGCCGACACCAACGTCCCCATCGGAGAGAGCATACAGATGTTCACCGCCCTCAAGCTGCTGGGGTGCGACACGGCATTCGTGGTGGTTGACGGCGAGGACCACGGCATCCGCGATTATGCAAAGCGCCGCCAGTGGCTGCGCACCATATCCGCCTGGTTTGCCAAATATCTCAAGGAAGATTCCACCTGGTGGGACGAAATGTATCCTCCCAAGGACCTTTAACCGATTTTGAAAACGGAAATGTTTTAGAAAATAATGGGGATTTTTATCTCCGGAGGCAGCGGCAGGGGCTAACTTTGCCGCTGCTATTTTGTTTAACAACCTAAAAAAACGGAGGTAAAAATGAGAAGAAGACTTGAGGCGAAGGGAATTTATGCAGCCTTCGCAATTGCGTCTGCGGCGGCCCTGGCTGCCGGCTGCGGACTTTCGGAAAACGAGCAGGCCACTCTTGAGCTGAGCATCAGGCAGGAGACGACCTTTGCGACCAAGGCGGGCGGTGTGGCGCTGCCCGACACCAACCAGTTCGTGCTCAAAATCAAGAATGCGGCGGGGGAGAGTGTCTATGACGGGCTCTACGGGGCGCGTCCCCAGAAAATCGCCGTGCCCGCCGGCACCTATGAATTATCCCTGGTGAGCCAGGACGCCCCCTCGCCGGCCTGGGACAACCCCGTCTACGGCGACAACCTGAGCATTGTGGCCGCCAGCGGAGAGAAGGTGAGCGTCAGCTTCCTCTGCAAGATGATAAATGCGGGCGTGAAGGTCAATATGACCCAGCGCTACATATCAAAGTATCCCGGCACGCTCACCGTGAGCCAGGATTCCGGCTCGCTGGGCTACACATCGGCCGAGAGCCGCTACGGCTATTTTGATGCCGGCAACGCCACATTCTCTGCCGTGGCAAGCGACGGCTCGCAGCAGAAGCTCTTCAGCAAGCTGCTCTCTGCGGGGCAGATGCTGACCCTGACGCTGGACACGGGCACACTGGACAGCGAAGGGAGCATCACCGTGCAGCTGGACACATCGGCCACCTATCTGAGCCAGACAATTCTGGTGGACGAATATCAGGATGCATCGGGCGACGGGCTCAGCAGCGCCACGGCCTACAGCATAGCCCAGGCGGCGGCCCACCCCGAGGAGACCGTGTGGGTGTGGGGCTACATCGTGGGGGGCGACCTCTCCAGCAGCGCCATCAAATTTGAGGCGCCGTTCACCAAAAACAGCAACCTGGCGATTGCCGCCAGCCCCGACTGCACAACCAGAGAAGAGTGTGCGGCGGTGGAGCTGGCCAGCGGCAGCGACCTGCGCGAGAGCGTGAACCTGGTGGACCATCCGGACAAGCTTGGGTCGAAAATCTACATACAGGGCACTGTCAAGGCATCTTATTTCGGGCTGACCGGCATCAAAAGCGTGAAAGATTTTGTGCTGGAATAAAAAATTTTGTTTATTGCCGATAAAACCATACATTTGCACTCCCAAAAAGTGACGCAAGGTCTCTTCAAGGGAGTTTGACTCGCTAGCTCAGTTGGTAGAGCACAGCACTTTTAATGCTGGGGTCTTGGGTTCGAGCCCCAAGCGGGTCACCAAGTTTTTCATGAGTGTTTGATATTAAGGTCCGCAATTAGCGGCCTTTTTTGTTTTTATACTCTTCCCAATATACAAAAAGACCGGCTCCTAAACGGGGGCCGGCCTTTTTTGCTGACGGCAGCGGGGATTACTCGCTGATGAGCTTCTCGCAGAGCTCGATGTTGTCGGGGCGGATGATGACCTTGGCGGAGCCGCACTGGCTGAAGGCGTACATATACTCGATGGAGATGCCCCCCTGCGAGAGGCGGTTCATATAGGGAGCGATGGCGCCCGGCTTGTCGGGGCACACGAGGCACACCACATCGGTGGTGTTCACTGCAAAACCGGCGGTGCGCAGTGCCTCCACGGCGCGGTCGGTGTCGTCTACAATCAGTCGGAGGATGCCGAAGTCAGAATTCTCCGATACTGTGAATGCCTGCATATCCACGCCGGCCTTGCCCAGAATGTTGGTGACTTCCGTGAAGCGGCCGATCTTGTTCTGCAGAAAAATGGAGAGCTGTTTGATGATCATAGCTTTTATTTAGATTTTGCGTAAGTCTTTGAAATGTTTGGCCTTGCCGCCGGAGCGCTCTATGCTGCCCGGCTCCACGATGCGCACGTCGCACTTGATGCCCACGACGCTGGCGATGCGGCCCACTATGTTGCGGGTGAGGGTGTTCATCGCTCCCACGCTGTCGCTGTAGCATTCGGGGCGCAGCTCAATATCAAGGCCGAACGTGTCGGTGTTGTCCATTCGGTCCACTGTGATGAAGTACTGCCCGTTGCACTCGGCAAACTCCATTATCACCGATTCTATCTGGGTGGGGAACACGTTCACGCCGCGGATTATGAGCATATCGTCTGTGCGGCCCATTATCTTGTTCATCCTGACGGCGGTGCGGCCGCAGCTGCACTTGCCGTAGTTGAGGCTGGTCAGATCGCGGGTGCGGTAGCGGATCACCGGCATCCCCTCCTTGGTGAGGGTGGTGAACACCAGCTCCCCTTCGCATCCGCCCGGCAGCTGCCGCAGCGTCACGGGATCGATGATTTCAGGATAGAACATATCCTCCCAGATGTGGGTGCCGCACTGGCACTCGCACTCGCCGCCCACGCCGGGGCCGCTGACCTCCGTGAGGCCGTAGATGTCGTATGCCTTGATGCGCAGCTTGTTCTCCAGCTCGGCGCGCATGTTCTCGCTCCAGGGTTCGGCGCCGAACACGCCCACTCTCAGGCGCATATCATCTATCGAGAGGGTGTCGCTGTTGTGCAGGCTCTCTGCCAGGAACAGCGCGTAGGAGGGGGTGCAGCAGAGGGCGGTGACCCCGAGGTCCTTCATCAGAAGCAGCTGCTTGGCGGTGTTGCCGCTGCTGGTGGGGAGCACCGCGCAGCCCACCTTGGAGGCTCCGTCGTGGGCTCCGAGGCCGCCGGTGAAGAGGCCGTAGCCGTAAGAGACCTGCACTATGTCCTCTTTGGTGAGGCCGTAGGCGGTGAGGCAGCGGGCCACCCCTTCGCTCCAGCAATCCAGGTCGTGGCGGGTGTAGCCGGCCACGATGGGCTTGCCGGTGGTGCCGCTGGAGGCGTGGAAGCGGACAATGTCGCTCATAGGGGCGGCAAAGGTGCCGGTGGGGTAGTAGTCCCTCAAGTCCTGCTTGGTCATAAAGGGGAGCTTGTGCAGATCCCCGATGCCCTTGATGTCGGAGGGGGAGACCCCGGCGGCGTCCATCCTGTCGTGATAGAAGCCGACATTGTCGTAGGTGTATTTTACCTGCTTTACCAGCCGCTCGCTCTGCAGAGCCTCAAGCTCTTCGCGCGGCATGCACTCCATCTTGGCGTTCCAGTACATCCTTCTGCGCTCTTAAAGTTTTATCTGCTCGTTGAGGGCCGCGATGTTGGCCTGGATGTATTCGTCGCTCACCTCGCCGTTCTCAAGGTCGCCCGCCAGATACTGGTCGTAGGCGTTCACGTCTATCAGACCGTGGCCGGAGAGGTTGAACAGGATTACCTGCGGCTTGCCCGCCTCGTCGCACTTCTTTGCCTCGCGGATGGCGGCGGCAATGGCGTGGCAAGACTCGGGCGCGGGGATTATGCCCTCCGCCTTGGCAAACAGCAGACCCTTCTCGAAGGTCTCCAGCTGGGGAATGTCCACAGCCTCCACAAACCCGTCCTTGGCCAGCTGGGTCACCAGCATTCCGGTGCCGTGATAGCGCAGGCCGCCGGCGTGGATGTTGGCGGGGCGGAAGTTGTGGCCGAGGGTGAACATCGGAATCAGAGGGGTGAAGCCCGCCTCGTCGCCGAAGTCGTAGTGGAACTCGCCCTTGGTGAACTTGGGGCAGCAGAGAGGCTCGGCCGCGATAAAGCGGGTGTGGCGCTCTCCGGTGAAGTTGTGGCGCATAAAGGGGAAGGATATGCCGCCGAAGTTGCTGCCGCCGCCGAAGCAGCCGATCACGATGTCGGGGTATTCGCCCGCCATCTGCATCTGCTTCTCCGCCTCAAGACCTATGACGGTCTGGTGCAGGGTGACGTGGTTGAGCACAGAACCCAGGGTGTAGCGGCAGTTGGGGGTGGTCATTGCCAGCTCCACCGCCTCGCTGATGGCTGTGCCCAGCGAACCCTGATGGTTGGGGTATTTGGTGAGGATGTCCTTGCCGGCGCGGGTGCTCATAGAGGGGGAGGCGATTACCTGCGCCCCGTAGGCGTGCATTATGCTGCGGCGGTAAGGCTTCTGCTCGTAAGAAATCTTGACCATATACACGGCCGCCTCGAGGCCGAACACCTTGGCGGCGTAGGAGAGGGCGGAACCCCACTGGCCCGCGCCTGTCTCCGTGGTGACGTTGGTGATGCCCTCCTGCTTGCAGTAGAATGCCTGCGGCAGGGCGCTGTTGAGCTTGTGCGAACCCACGGGGCTCACGCTCTCGTTCTTGAAGTAGATGTGGCAACCGGTGCCGATGGCCTCTTCAAGGCCGTATGCGCGCACCAGCGGGGTGGAGCGGTAGCTCTTGTAGAGCTCCCATACCTCGTCGGGGACATCTATCCAGGCGTCTGTCTGGTTGAGCTCCTGCTCCGATGCGGTGCGGGAGAATATATGGCTCAGGTCATCGACTGTGACCGGCTCGTGGGTGCTGGGGCTGAGCATCGGCAGAGGCTTGTTGGGCATCTCCGCCTGGATGTTGTACCATTTCCGGGGAATCTCTTCTTCCGGCAGGATGAATCTTTTCTGTTTCATATCTTATATTAAATTAATTGCATATTGTGGTTTTTGCAGGCGGCGCGCATATCGGCGGGCCAGATGCTGGACTGGATCTCTCCGATGTGCCCCTTGCGCAGGAAGTACATACACAGACGGCTCTGTCCGATGCCGCCGCCGATGCTCTGGGGCAGCTCCCCGCCCAGCAGGCGGCGGTGGAAGTAGAGCTCCTTTCGGGCCGTCTGGCCGCTGATTTCCAGCTGGCGCAGCAGCGCCTCGCGGTTCACGCGGATGCCCATAGAGGAAATCTCGAAGGCGCACTCCAGCACGGGGTTCCAGAGCAGGATGTCGCCGTTGAGCCCCTTGAGGCCGTTTTCTGCAACCGTAGACCAGTCGTCATAGTCGGGCGAGCGGCCGTCGTGGGGCTCTCCGTTGGAGAGCGCGCCGCCGATGCCGATTACGAACACAGCCCCGTACCGGCGCACAATCTCGTTTTCGCGCTCTTTGGGGCTGAGGCCGGGGTAGAGCCGCAGCAGCTCCTCTGCGTGTATGTAAGTGATTTTGGAGGGCAGGGCGGGAGTTATGGCGGGATATTTCTCATACACCATATATTCTGTCTGCAGCAGCACGTTGTAGATGCCGTCCACTTTGCTCTTGAGATATTCCAGGTTGCGGTCGCTCTCGTCCATCACCGCCTCCCAGTCCCACTGGTCCACGTAGAGGGAGTGGAGGTTGTCCAGCTCCTCGTCGGGACGGATGGCGTTCATATCGGTGTAGATGCCGTAGCCGGGGCGGATGCCGTAGTCGGCCAGGGTCATCCGCTTCCATTTTGCAAGGCTGTGGACAATCTCGGCCCTGCGGTCGCCCATATCGCCGATTGCAAAGGTGACGGGGCGCTCTATGCCGTTGAGGTCGTCGTTGATGCCGAGGCCGCTCTCCACGAACAGCGGGGCGGTGACGCGGCGCAGGCGCAGCTGCGAGGCGAGACTCTGCTGAAAGAAGTCCTTGATGCTTTTGATGGCCTGCTCTGTTTCCGAAAGGGACAGGAGCGGCCGGTAGTTCCGGGGGAGGATGAGTCTGCTCATACGCTGTCAGCTATTTCGGACAAAGATATATTTTTTGTGAATGTTTTTTATTAAATTTGGTTTATCGTTGTGTGTATTCATAATTGATAGTGAATTGCTATAACCCCCTTGCCGGACCCGGTCAGGGGGTTTTTATGATTACACACCACACTCTTGCAGTCTTACTCGCGGCCTTGTTGCCCCGGGGTCGTGCAGTCTTGCTCCAGCAAATGCGGGCGGAGGAGGCGGGTGCGCTCCAGCGACTGCTCGTCCTGCCAGGCCTTGATGAGCTTGGGATTGCCGCTCAGCAGCACATCGGGCACCTTCCAGCCGTGGAAGTCGGCGGGACGGGTGTAGACGGGCGGCGAGAGCAGATTGTCCTGGAAAGAGTCGGAGAGGGCGCTGGTCTCATCGCCGATGGCCCCTGGAATGAGGCGCGCCGTGGCGTCCACAATTATGGCGGCGGGAATCTCGCCCCCGCTGAGCACATAGTCCCCCACAGAAATCTCGCGGGTGATGAGATGCTCGCGGATGCGGTGGTCGATCCCCTTGTAATGTCCGCAAAGGATTATCACATTCTCCATACAGGAGAGGCTGTTGGCGTCCCCCTGGTCAAAATGCTTGCCGTCGGGCGAGGTGTAAATTATCTCGTCGTAATCGCGCTCCTCCTTGAGATGCGTTATCAGATTGTACACCGGCTCTATCTTCATCACCATACCGGCGTCGCCCCCGAAGGGGTAGTCGTCTATCTGCTTGTAGTTGCCGCTGCCCCAGTCGTGCAGATTGTGCACGACGACCTCCAGCAGCCCCTTGTCGCGGGCCCTTTTAACTATGGAATAATTCAGCGGGCTGCTCAGCAGCTCCGGCACGGCGGTGATAATGTCGAATCTCATAACGCACAAAAATATAAAAAATCGGCAGTTGTTTGGATTTTTTTATAAATTCGCAGTCTATTGTATACAAACTTTTGAACCCATGAGTGAGGATCTTAACAAGAATGTGACTGAAGGTGTCAACCCCGTTCAGGAACAGTCAGCTGCGGCCGAGACCAAATCGGCCATCGAAAACATTACCGATGCAATTGCCGGGACAATCAAGGAGGTGGCTTCCAATGTGGCCGACATTGCCCAGGATGTGCTGTCTGACATAAAGGGGGAGACCCCCGAAGAGAAGCCTGCGGAAGAGCAGCCCGCCGGGGAGAAACCTGCGGAAGAGACTGCCGCCGAAGCCGAACCCGAGAAGGAAATCGACTTCTCTTCCAAGAGCATCAAGGAGCTTGTCGACTCGCTCAAGGAGTATATAGACGGCGCGGATATGCGCTCCCTCAACAAATACGCCGAGGTGATCAAGGCCTGCTTCTACAAGACTTTGAAGAAGGAGAAGGCCGAGGCCGGCTTTGACGAGGAGGCTGCCGCTGCTGCCGCTGCCGCAAATGCGGCGGAGGCCGCTGCAGATGCCGCCGAAGCTGCAGAAACCGCTTCTGCAGAAGCTCCCGCCGAGGCTGAGCAGCAGGGCGGGGCCGGCGAGGCTGAGAGTGCCGAGGCAGCATCCACCAACCCCTTTGCAGAGGTCGAGCGCGGCTTCAAGGCGCTCTACGGCAAATACCGCACAATGCGCGCCGAGTTTATGAACGAGCAGAACCAGAAGCGCGAAGAGAACTTCGAGGCCAAGAGCAAGATTCTGCAGGAGCTCAAGTCCCTGGCGGAGAACCCCGGCGACCTGGGCGCGGCTTACCCCAAGTTCCGCGAGCTGCAGAACAGCTGGCGCGCCATCGGGGCGGTGCCTCCCGCAAAGGCCAAGGATCTCTACGACACATATCACCACAATGTCGAGGTATTCTACGACTATGTCAAGATAAACAACGAGCTGCGCGAGATGGACTTCAAGAAGAATCTCTCCCTCAAGGAGGATCTCTGCAAGAAGGCCGAGGCCCTCGCCGAGAGCGCCAACAGCGTGCAGGCATTCCGCGAGCTGCAGAAGCTGCACGAGGAGTGGAAGGAGCTCGGCCCCGTGGCCAAGGAGAAGCGCGAGGAGATCTGGGACCGCTTCAAGGCCGCCACAGCCGTCATCAACAAGAAATACCAGGCTCACTACGAGGGTGAGAAGGAGAAGCAGCTGGCCAATCTGGCCGCCAAGACTGCGCTTTGCGAGAAGGCCGAGGCCATCGCGAATTCCGACCTGAACGCCGGCAGCAACTGGGCCCAGCTCACAAATCAGATGCAGGAGCTGCAGAAGGAGTGGCGCACCATCGGCTTTGCCGTAAAGAAAGAGAACGAGAAGATATACGAGCGCTTCCGCGCCGCCTGCGACAAGTTCTTCACCGCCAAAAAGCAGTTCCACAGCGAATTCAAAGATCAGCTGGCCGCCAACCTGGCCAAGAAGGAGGAGCTCTGCGAGAAGGCCGAGGCCGTGATGAACAGCGAGGACTGGAAAAAGACCTCCGACGTGCTCATCAACCTGCAGAAGCAGTGGAAGGAGATAGGCCCCGTGGCCAAGAAGAAGAGCGATCAGGTGTGGAACCGCTTCCGCGCCGCCTGCGACACATTCTTCAACAACAAGGAGAAGAACGGCTCCGGCAAGGGGGCGAGCATGGGCGACAACCTCGCAGCCAAGAAGCAGCTGATTGCCGACATCGCGGCTTACGAACTGTCCGGCGACAGCGAAGCCGACCGCGAGGCAATGCGCGAATTCCAGAACAGATGGCGCGAAATCGGATTCATCCCCTATAAAGATAAGGACAAGGTGCAGGCGGACTACCGCGATGCACTCGCCGCCAAGTTCGGCGATATGGCATCCGCAGAGCGCGGTCAGCGCCGCGGCGGCCGTCCCGCCCAGAACCGTCCCCTCTCCGAGAGGGACCGCCTCATCCAGCAGTACACCAAGCTGGAGCAGGACATCGCCACTTGGGAGAACAACATCGGCTTCTTTGAGAAATCCAAGAATGCGGAGGCTCTTGTGAGCGACTACCGCGGCAAGATTGAGCAGGCCAAGGGCGAGCTCGCCGCACTGGAGGCCAAGATAAAATCGCTGGAGAGCGACGCCTCCGAAGAATAGGAAATAGACGCGAAAAAGGATAATGAACAAACAAAGTGCGATTGGATTTGCGCTGATAGGCCTGATTTTACTGCTGTTCAGCTGGTACAACACCAAACAATTCGAAAAGACAAACCGCGCCCGAATGGAGGCCGACTCGATCTCCAGGGCAGAGGCGCTCAGATATGCTGACAGCCTTGCCGCAGAGGGCATTTACCTCGCGGACGCAGATTCCCTGCAGGCGGAGGGCGACTCCCTGCAGCCGCAGCTCTACAAGACTGCAGCCCTCAACTCAATGGCCTACAACGGCGAGGAGGAGATTGTATATCTGGAAAACGACAAGGTCAAGGTGGGCATCACCACCCACGGCGGCCAGATAGGGGAGGTGATGCTGAAGAAGTATTTCAAATACGACAGCACGGCCCTCTATCTGCTCCCCAAGGGCTCCAGCCAGTTTGACGTGGAGCTGGACGCCGGGCAGTACATCAACACCACCGACTTCAATTTTGCGATAGCCGGCGTCACCGACGACCGCATCTCGATGCGTCTCTATGTGGACGGCGACTCTTACATCGAGCATATCTACACTTTGCGCCCCGACAGCTACGACGTGGGCTTCGATATGCACTTTGTGGCGATGGACAGCATAATCCCCCGCACGGCGTCGCAGTGCAGGATAACCTGGACCGCCGACATCCCCCGTCTGGAGAAGGGCTATGCCAACGAGAAAAACTATTCCGGCGTGGCGTTCCGCTACAGCGGCAGCGACAATATCAAGCAGATGCTGCTGCGCAAGGACACCGGCCGCGAGAGCCTGGCGGGCAACGCCTCCTGGGTGGCCTTCAAGCAGCAGTTCTTCTCCGCAATCTTCTATGCCAGCGACGGCTTCACCGGCGGCGACGTGGCTGTGAAGGCCTATCCCGAGAATGACCCCGCGCAGCGGCTTTTCAATGCCGGAGCCAGCCTCACCGCCGACCTGGGCGTCAAGAGCGCCGACTTCTCCCGCAGTTTCGAGTTCAACTTTGCCCCGATCCACTATCCCACGCTCAAGGGTTACGACCGCGCATACGACAAGCTGCTCCCGCTGGGCGGCTGGCTGGTGAGCTCGATATGCAAGTATGTAATCATCCCTGTGTTCAACTGGCTGCACAAGTATTTTGCAAGCTTCGGCCTCATTATATTCCTGCTCACGGTGCTCATCAAGCTGGTGATATCCCCCTTCACCATCAAGAGCTACGAGTCCACCGCCAAGATGAAGGTGCTGCAGCCTGAGATTGCAAAAATCAACGAGAAATATCCCAAAGAGGCCGATGCTATGAAAAAGCAGCAGGCCACGATGGATTTGTACAAGAAGAGCGGGGTGAGCATGTTCGGCGGGTGTCTGCCGGTGCTGCTGCAGTTCCCGATTCTGTACGCGATGTTCCGCTTCTTCCCCTCCAGCATCGAGCTGCGCCAGCAGAGCTTCCTCTGGGCGCACGACTTGAGCTCCTACGATTCCATTCTCGACTTCGGGTTCAGAATCCCGATGTACGGCGACCATATCTCCCTGTTTGCGCTGCTTATGGGCATCTCGATGTTCGTCTATTCCAAGATGACTGCGGGCGCCACGGCGGCCCAGAACCAGCAGATGCCGGGGATGCAGTTTATGACGGTGTGGTTTATGCCCATCTTTATGGTGCTCCTCTGCAACAACTTCTCCGCCGGCCTCAACTATTACTACTTCCTCTCCAACCTGATCACCATCGGTCAGAACTGGTTCATCCGCAAGTTCGTGGTGAGCGAGGAGAAGCTCAAGAAGCAGATGGCCAAGAAGATGGCCGCAGAGAGCAAGGCCCCTGCCAAGAAGTCCCGCTTCCAGCAGCGTCTTGAGGAGGCCTACAAGATTCAGCAGGAGCAGCAGCGCCAGCAGCAGAAAAGCCAAGGCAAACGCAAGTAATGGGCATCATAGCCGATAATCTGAACGCTGTCCGCAGCCAGATCCCGCAGGGGGTCAGGCTGGTGGCGGTGTCCAAATTCAAGCCTGTGGAGGCTCTGGAAGAGGCCTACAATGCAGGGCAACGGCTCTTTGGAGAGAACCGCCCGCTGGAGATGGCCTCCAAGGCGCAGCAGCTGCCTTCTGACATCGAGTGGCACTTCATAGGGCATCTGCAGACCAACAAGATCCGCAACATAATCGGCTTTGTATCTATGATTGAGTCGGTGGACTCGATGCATTTGCTCCAGGCGGTGGATGCCGCTGCCCGCGCCGCCGGCCGCAAGGTGGACTGCCTGCTGGAGGTGCACGTGGCCCGCGAGCAGAGCAAGGGGGGCTTCACCCCCGACGAGGCGCTGCAGGTGGCCCGCGATGCGCAGCGCCTTGCCGGCGTGAACATCTGCGGCATTATGGCTATGGCCACTTTTACCGATGATATGGAGCAGGTGCGCAGCGAGTTTGCCACCGCCCGCGCCGTGCAGCTTGCCGCCGGACTGCCGCAGCTCTCTATGGGAATGAGCGGCGACTGGCGCATCGCGGTGGAGGAGGGATCCACCATCGTGCGCATCGGCAGCGCCATCTTCGGCGCCCGGTAATGCATAGACTTTAGTCCCACTCTAAACTCTAAACTCTAAACTCTAAACTC
>CAZIUO010000040.1:0-14401 GCA_964542575.1 uncultured Muribaculaceae bacterium | reverse complement strand
AGCCCCCTTGGTTATATGGTGCCTCAGCACCCTAAAATAAAAGGACAGCAATAATGCCGGCGGAAAAATTCGCCGCTTTGCGGCGGGGGGTTCGAGGGGGCGGAGCCCCCTTGGTTATATGGTGCCCTCGGCACCCTAAAATAAAAGGACAGCATTTCTGCTGTCCTTTTATTTTAGGGTGCCGGGTGGGACTCGAACCCACGACATTCAGAACCACAATCTGACGCTCTAACCAACTGAACTACAGGCACCGTGTTTTGTGGGGAGCAAAGGTAAACATTTTTTTCAATATCCAACATTTTATGGCTACATTTGTTTCGTTTTCAAAAAATTAAATTAGTAACTGATGGCACGTGAAATCAAATTCTCTCTGGTTTACAGAGATATGTGGCAGTCTTCGGGCAAATATGTCCCGAGAGTGGATCAGCTCCTGCAAGTCGCTCCCGCAATCATCGATATGGGATGCTTTGACCGCGTGGAGACAAACGGCGGCGCCTTTGAGCAAGTGAACCTCCTCTTTGGCGAGAACCCGAACGTAGCGGTGCGCAAGTGGACCGCTCCCTTCAACAAGGCAGGCATCCAGACACATATGCTGGAACGCGGCCTCAACGCATTGCGTATGAACCCCGTCCCCAAGGATGTGCGCGAGCTTATGTACAAGGTCAAGCACGCCCAGGGCACCGACATTTCACGCTCTTTCTGCGGCCTCAACGACCACCGCAACCTGCGTCTCTCCATCGAGTACGCAAAGAAGGCGGGGATGATTTCGCAGGTTGCCCTCAGCATAACCCACTCCCCCATCCACACCGTGGCCTATTATATGGACATCGTGGACAAGGTTGTGGAATACGGCTGCGACGAGATTTGCCTCAAGGATATGGCCGGCATCGGCCGCCCCACCTTCCTGGGCGAACTGGTCACAAGCATCAAGAAGAAATATCCCAAGCTGATAGTGCAGTATCACGGCCACACGGGCCCCGGCTTCTCCCCCGCAAGTATGCTGGAGGTGGCACGCGCCGGCGCCGACTATCTTGACGTGGCTGTGGAGCCCCTCTCCTGGGGCAAGGTCCATCCCGACGTCATCACCATCCGCGAGATGATGAAGGCCGACGGCTTCCTGGTGAAGGACCTCGATATGGATGCATATATGGAGGTGCGCCGTCTCACCCAGAGCTTCATAGACGACTTCCTGGGCTACTTCATAGAGCCCACGAACTCCAAGATGAGCTCCCTGCTGGTGGGCTGCGGACTGCCCGGCGGTATGATGGGCTCAATGATGGCCGACCTCAAGGGCTTCCAGGGCGCCATCAACCTCTCGCTCAAGAAGCAGGGCCAGAAAGAGCTCTCGCTCGACGAACTTGCCGTGAAGCTGTTCCAGGAGGTAGAGTATGTATGGCCCAAGCTGGGATACCCGCCGCTGGTGACCCCCTTCAGCCAGTACACCAAGAACACCGCGCTGCTCAACCTGATGAGCACCATCAAGGGCGAGCCCCGCTGGAACAATATCGACCCCGACACCTGGAATATGATTCTGGGCAAGGCGGGCAAGCTGCCCGGCCCTCTGGCTCCGGAAATCGTGGAACTGGCCAAGAAGAAGGGCTTCGAATTCTACACCGGCGACCCTCAGGACGCATATCCCGACAAGCTGGACCACTACCGTCAGATGATGAAGGACAACGGCTGGGACTGCGGCCAGGACGACGAGGAGCTCTTTGAGCTGGCAATGCACGAGCGCCAGTATCTCGACTACAAGAGCGGCGTGGCAAAGCAGC
The DNA here is from genome assembly GCA_964542575.1 of uncultured Muribaculaceae bacterium. Classification (GTDB taxonomy): domain Bacteria; phylum Bacteroidota; class Bacteroidia; order Bacteroidales; family UBA932; genus Equibacterium. The sequence continues at coordinate 12,629 of CAZIUO010000040.1, read as the reverse complement.
GCTTCGAGAAGGACCTTGCAGCCGCCCGCGAGAAGGCAGGCGCCCCCGTCGTGATCAAGAGAGCCGTGGTGGAGGTGCCCAAGATCGACATCACCAAGGTCACCGAGGTCTACCCCGACGCAGCGGCCGTTCACGCTCCCGTTTCCGGTCAGGTAATCTGGCAGTACGATGTTGTGGACGAGTCCACCGCTCCCACAGTGGGCAGCAGCGTGAAGGAAGGCGACGTCATCTGCCGCATCCAGACATATTACGGCCTGGAGGAGATCAAAGCTCCCGCAACCGGCAAGTATGTTGCAGTGTACCCCGCCCAGGGCGCCAACGTCAAGAAAAACGAAATCATCGCGTTTGTGCAGCCCGCCAAATAAGACATGAATCTGATCAAATCTCTTTTCAGCCCGGTTTACAGCATCACCAGAGCGGCAGTCGCTCTGGTGATCGGGCTTGCAATGATCATCTGGCCCGCGCTGGCCGTGTACACGGTGTTCCGCGTCATCGGCGCTGCGCTGATTGTGCTGGGGGCCGCCTCGGTGGCGCTGGCAATCGTCAACCACACTACGGCGGACGCCCTGGTGATGGCCAGCGGAGTGCTGGACATTATATTCGGCCTGCTGCTGGTGATTTACCCCGGATTTTTTGCCGGCCTGCTGATGTACTTCCTCGGGGCGGTGATGCTGGTGTTCGGTGTGGGTCAGATAGTTAACCTCGCCGTGCTGCGCCGCACGGTGCCCGTGGCAATCTGGTGGTTTGTGCTGCCGTTTGCCATTGCAGTGCTCGGCATAGTGATGATCTGCAACACGTTCAAAGCACAGGAGACGCTGTTCATAGTGTTCGGCATCTCGCTGATTGCCTACGCGGCCACAGAAATCGCCGCCACGGCGTGCACCCGCCGCGCAGAGAAGGCCCTGAAGCAGACCGCAGTGCAGAGCGCAGCGGCAGAAATACTGCGGGAAGAGGCCAGCGACGCGGAGGAGATTTAGACGCCGTTTGGAAATTTGCCCGAAAGGTTATATATTTGCGCGCTTTATCTCGTGAAGATAAGGAAGTTAAACTATTTTATTAACTTTTAAAACCTATTACAATGGCTGTTAAGATTCGCCTGGCACGCCACGGCAAAAAGAATTCAGCATTTTACCACATCGTGGTAGCCGACTCACGCGCTCCCCGCAACGGACGTTACATCGAGCAGGTCGGCACTTACAACCCCAACATCAACCCCGCATCTATCGTTCTCAACAGCGAAAGGGCACTTTATTGGCTTTGCGTGGGTGCACAACCCACCCCTACAGCCCGCCGCATCCTCTCTCACGAGGGTATCCTGCTCAAGAAGCATCTTGCAGGCGGCGTAGCAAAGGGCGCGCTCACTCAGGAGCAGGCAGACGCCAAATGGAATGCCTGGAAAGAGGCCAAGGTTGCTAAGGATGCAGCCACTGCTTCCAATGTAGCCGCAAGCAAGAGAGAAGTTGCCAAGGCTGCCAAAGAGGCTGAGGCCAAGGTCAACGATGCCCGCGCAGAGGCTATCGCAAAGAAGAAAGCAGAGGAGGCCGAAGCTGCCCGCAAGGCTGCAGAAGAGGCTAAGGCTGCCGAGGAGGCCGCTGCCGCTGAGCAGGAAGCTGCCGCCGAAGAGACCCCTGCAGAGGCTTAATCAAAAGCGATGCGCGTAGTCAAATCGTACGGAACGCTTGGCGGCGTTATTGTAAGCGCCCCCGAGTACGACGGCGAGGAGATAAAAAACGAACCGGTGTTCATCACGTTTGATGGACTGCCGGTTCCTTTTTTTATTGAAGAGATCGAACCCCGTTCCGGGGTGAAATATTATCTCAAGCTGGAGGATGTGGACACTCTGGAGCAGGCCGAGGAGCTTGTGGGGCGCGAGATAGAGCTCTACGACGAGGAGGCTGACGGGCAGGATGCCCTTGTGGGCTACACCGTCAAGGACCAGAGCGGCCGCACGGTGGGCAAGGTCACGGCTTTCGAGGACATTCCGGGCAATCCGTGCCTGGAGGTGGGGGAGGTTCTGATTCCCTGCCCCGAGGAGTGCATAATTTCTGTCGACGGCAAAAAGCGTCAGATAACCCTGCGCATCGCCCAGGGGCTAATCTAAACTTTTCACCCTTGGATTCCGCCGTCCCTCCACACTCTAAACTCTAAACTCTACACTCTAAACTAACTTGGTCTTGTAGGCGGTTCGGGCAAGGCCGCGGGCGATTTTTGCAAGGTGCTTGGCCAGGATCTTGCGGCGGATGGGGGCCGCCTTGTCGGTGAAGAGCACCCCGTCCAGATGATCCATCTCGTGCTGCACCATTCGGGCTGCGAAATCATCGAAGGTCTCCTCCTTCTCCTCCAGATTCTCGTCGAAATACTTCACAGTGACGCGCTTGGGGCGCTTGATGTCGGCATCCACGCCGGGGATGGAGAGGCACCCCTCGGTATATTCAGATATCTCCTCGCTCTTGAAGGTGAACACCGGGTTTATCATCTTGCGCACAAAGCCCTTGAGGTCGGGATAATTCTCTGCCAGGTCGTTGCCGTCCACCACCAGGATGCGCTCCGCCACCCCTACCTGGGGCGCCGCGATGCCGCAGCCGTCGGCATTGTGCATTGTCTCGTGCATATCATTGAGAAAGGCCTGCAGTTTAGCCTTGTCGGCCGTGGCCAGATCGACCTCCTGCGCCCTGCCGCGCAGGACCTCGGAGCCATAGAGATAAATCGGTAATATCATCTTGAATGTTGTTTATTGCTTGATTGCATCGGGGCGGTCCAGATAGGTCTGGAGTATTATGGCGGCGCTTATCTTGTCCACGGCGGCCTTCTCGCGGCGCGCCATCTTCTTCATCCCGCCATCTATCATCGCCCTGTGGGCCAGCACCGAGGTGAACCGCTCGTCCTCGAGGGTGACCGGCACGTCGGGGAACTTTTTCCTGAGCAGATTCAGAAAGGCGTCCACATCGCGCGCGGCCTCGCTGGGGGTGTTGTCCAGGTTCATCGGATAGCCCACCACAAAGCGTATAATGGTCTCATTCTGCGCATATTTTTGAAGATAATCTATTATATTTGCAGAATGGACCGTGTCCAGGGCCGATGCGAACACCATCAGAGGGTCGCTTGCCGCCAAGCCGGTGCGCTTGCGTCCGAAGTCGATGCCGATTATTCTGTTCATCAGCCGCAAATTTAGTGTATTGAACGCTGTTTTGAAATGCCCAGATTCAGAAAAACCTACAATTTTTCGGTGAGCGACTCGGAGCGCGGGGAGAAGCTTTTCTCCGTGAAGGCGCCCGCGCGCGGGGTGATTGCCGCCCTGGCGGGGGCGGTGCTGCTGATAATGCTGCTGACCTACCTGCTGATAGACTTCACGCCGCTGCGGCGCACGGTGCGGGGCTACCCTTCGCGCGAAAGCCGCGAGGCGGTGATCAGCAACCGTCTCAAGATAGATTCGCTGGAGCGGCAGATTTCGCAGTGGGCCTTTCAGGTGGGCAACATCCAGAGGGTGATGTCGGGCCGCGAGCCGCTGGATTTGGACAGCATAGCCCGCCTCGGCGGCGGAAGCGCTGAGGATGCCGACGCCTACGCCGCGATGTACGCCCATCAGGATTCGCTGCTGCGCGGCATTGTGGAGAAGGAGTCGGCGCTGGCGGTCAACCCCGCCGAGGGGCGCATAGAGCAGATAGAGGGGCTCAACTTCTTCACCCCCATCAAGGGTATGGTCACCGAGAGCTTCAACCTTGCAATCAACCACCCCTACATAACCGTGGCGGCGGAAGAGAACGCCACCGTGTACAGCATTCTGGACGGCACAGTAATCAGCGCCTTCTGGAGCGACGACGACGGCTACGTGATAATCGTGCAGCACCGCGACAATCTGGTGTCGGTGTTCAAGCACAACGAGCGCCTGCTCAAGAAGGCCGGCGACAAAATCACCGTGGGGACCCCCATCGCCATTGCCGGCAGCACCGGCGCCCTGGCCACGGGCCTCTATCTCCACTTTGAACTGTGGCACGCCGGAGAAGCCGTGGATCCGGCCAAATATATCAGTTTCTGAAATGACCCCTGACAGAAAGCGAATCGCTATACTCGGAGCCACCGGCTCCATCGGCTGCCAGACACTTGATGTCATAGGCCAGCACCCCGACCTTTTCAAGGCTGAACTGCTCACCGCCAACAGCAACGCCGCCCGGCTGATAGAGCAGGCGCGGCAATTCCGCCCCGCGGCGGTGGCCATCTGCAACGGGAGCCTCTACGGCGAGGTTGCAGAGGCGCTGCAGCCCCTGGGCATCCGGGTCCTCTGCGGCATCGACGCCGTCTGCAGCGAGGTCGCAAGCGAGAGCATCGACACCGTGGTGGCGGCCATCGTCGGTTTTGCCGGGCTGCGCCCCACCCTGGCCGCGATAGAGGCGGGCAAGACGGTCGCCCTGGCCAACAAGGAGACCCTGGTGGCGGCCGGCGCACTGGTCAAGGAGCGCGCAAAGCGCTGCAACGCGGCCATAGTGCCGGTGGACAGCGAGCACTCGGCCATCTTCCAGTGCCTGCAGGGCAACCGCCACAGCGATGTGGAAAAGCTGCTGCTCACCTGCTCCGGAGGCCCGTTCCTCAAGAAGAGCCGGGAGGAGATTGCCGCGATGACCCCCGCGGAGGCGCTCAAGCACCCCCGCTGGAATATGGGGGCCAAGGTCACGATAGATTCCGCCAGCCTGATGAACAAGGGGCTGGAGCTGATAGAGGCCCGCTGGCTGTTTGACATCCCTGCGGAGCGCATCGAGGTGGTGGTCCACCCCGAGTCGATAATCCACTCTATGGTGCAGTACCGCGACGGCGCCACCATTGCGCAGCTGGGCGCCCCCGATATGCGGGTCCCCATCCAGTATGCCCTCAGCTACCCCAACCGCCTGAGCCTCAACTCGCAGCGGGTGCACTTCCCCACCCAGGGTTCGCTGACCTTCTACGAGCCCGACCCCGTCCGCTTTCCCTGTCTGGAAATCGCCCGCAAGGCGCTTGAAAAGGGAGGCAACGCCACCTGCGCGATGAACGCGGCCAACGAGGTGGCGGTGGCAGCATTTTTGCGGGGCGGCATAGGCTTCGCCGCCATCCCCGACATAATCTCGGAGGCGATGGCGCGCACGCCGTTTGTGCAGACCCCCTCGCTGGAGGACATTTTCGCCACCCACGAGCGCGCAATGGCCGCGGCGCGCGAAATCACAGAAATTTAGAATATGGTAGTTTTAATCAAGATAGTCCAGGTAATTTTCGCCCTCTCGGTGCTGATTCTCATCCACGAGCTGGGTCACTATACATTCGCCAAGCTGTTCAAGACGAGGGTCGACCAGTTCTACCTCTTCTTCAACCCCAAGTTCTCGCTGTTCAAGTGCAAATGGTTCGGCGGCAAGCTGCACGTCAAATTCTTCTCCAAGAACACCGAGCCGCTGGCCCCCGGCAGCGACCTCAGCGCCCTGCCCGACGACGACTGGCGCAAATATCCCGACAACACCGAATACGGCATCGGCTGGGTCCCTCTGGGAGGCTACTGCGCCATTGCCGGAATGATAGACGAGACCAAGGACTCCGATGCCCTCTGCAAGGATCCGCAGCCGTGGGAGTTGCGCACCAAACCCGCCTGGCAGCGCTTTCTGGTGATGTTCGGCGGCGTGTTCTACAACTTTCTGCTGGCGATTGTGCTCTATGCGGTGGTGCTGAGCCACTGGGGCGAGGAGTATCTGCGCAACGATGATGCGGTGTACGGCATCGCCGTGAACGACCTCTCGCGCGAGATGGGCTTCTGCAACGGCGACAAAATCCTCTCCATAGGCGGCGAGGAGATAGACGACTTCTCCCAGCTGCAGATTGCGCTGGTGCACGCCAAGGAGACCGACGTGCTGGTGAAAAGGGGCGACGACACGATATCGATACACGTCGGCGAGGAGTATATCCCCCGGATGCTGAATTCGGCGGGGATGTTCTCGCTGGCCTACCCGTTTGTGGTGGACGGCTATATGGAAGGTTCCATCAACAGCGGCACCGGCCTTGAAAAAGGCGACCGCGTGGTGGCAGTGGACGGCAGGCAGATGACTCTGGTGCAGGACATCCAGGCGGAACTGGCGCTGCACAAGGGGGATTCGGTGCTGCTGGACATCGACCGCGCCGGGAGCCGCCGCCAGGCCGCGCTGCAGGTGGACACCGCCGGCAAAATCCAGGTGATGCTGCAGGGGGACCTGTCGCAGATGTTCCACGTGACGCAGCACAAATACAAATTCTTCCCGGCAATCCCCGCCGGCATCAAAAAGGCGTGCAACTATATCTCCAGCTATGTCAAGGACCTGGGGCTGATATTCTCCCCCAAGACCGAGGCCTACAAGTCGGTGGGCAGCTTCATCACCATCGGCCGCATCTTCCCCGGCTACTGGGACTGGCAGCGGGTGTGGACCCTGATGGCGATGCTCTCCATAATGCTCGGGGTGCTCAACATCATCCCCATTCCGGCGCTGGACGGCGGCCACATCCTGTTCATACTGATTGAAATCATCACCGGCCGCAAACCCAGCGACAAGGTGCTGGAGGTGGCCCAGACCATCGGAATGATATTCCTGCTGGCGCTGATGGTGCTGGCGTTCGGCAACGACATAAGAAGTCTATTCTAAAAAAAACGAGATATGTTCAAGATATTCTGCAGAATTTCGGTTCTGATTTCGGCGGCCCTGCTCACATTGGGCTGCAAGGAGAGTTCGCAGAGCAAGACTCTCCCCTCCTCCAGCGGCAAGCCCGGAGAGGTGGCCGTGGTCTGCTCCAAAGCGGAGTGGGAAGGCGACCCGGGCAGCAAGCTGCGCGAACTGCTCAGCAGCGAAGTGCCCTACCTGCCCCAGGCGGAGCCTCTCTATGACCTGTTCAATGTGCCCCAGCAGGCCTTCAACAAGGTATTCCAGGTGCACCGCAACATAATTGTGCTGGACACCGACAAAAAGAACACCGAGAGCAGCCTGACCTTCTACAGCAACATCTGGGCTGCCCCGCAGCTTGTCATCGGCATCAAGGCCGCCACGCCGGAGGACGCCGCCAGGCTGATTGCGGAAAAGGGGTCCAAGATTCTGGCCACCCTGCGCCAGACAGAGCGCGACCGCGTGCTCAAAAACATCACCGAGTTTGAAAACAAGGAGCTCTACACCAGCGTGGAGAATATGTTCGGCGCAGGCCCCCACTTCCCCTCGGGATACACCGTGAAGAAGGTTGCCGAGGACTTTATGTGGATCTCCTACGAGACCACCTACACCATCCAGAGCGTGCTCATCTGGAAGTATCCCTACGGCGGCCCCGAAGATATGACCCCCGAGGCGCTCGCGGCCAAGCGCAACGAGATGACCCAAAAGCACATCCCCTGCACCCGCGAGGGGAGCTATATGATGCTGAACCCCGACATTTTCCCCGGCTATGAGCACATCAAGGCGGGCGGGCGCGACATTCTGGAGATGCGCGGCCTGTGGGAGGCATACAACGACTTTATGGGAGGCCCCTTCGTGTCCCACACGTTCCTGAGCGAGGACGGCAGCGAAATCATCACCCTGGACGGTTTTGTGTACGCCCCCAAGTATGACAAGCGCAATTATGTGCGTCAGGTGGAGGCCATTCTCTATTCTTACGAATAAATTGTTTTGCTTTAAACTATTTTTTACATACCTTTGCACTCCCGATTTTGGGGTGTAGTGCAGAATGGTGGGTTCGTCTATCGGTAGGACACAAGATTTTCATTCTTGGAAGAGGAGTTCGATTCTCCTACCCACTACTTATTATAAAATATAAAAGTAATGGCAAATCACGCATCAGCAGACAAGCGTTTCCGTCAGGACGAGAAGCGCAGATTGCATAATAAGTATTATGCAAGAACCACCAGGAACGCCATCAAGGCAATCCGTAACACCACAGACAAAGCCGCAGCAGAGCAGATGGCTCCCAAGGTTTTCGCTATGATTGACAAACTTGCAAAAATCAACGTCATTCACAAAAACAAAGCAGCGAATTTGAAAAGCGGTATTGCTGTTCACATCAACAAACTCGCATAATTTGAGATTTCTGTACTCTCAAACAGATAAAAACTCCCCAAATTCGGGGAGTTTTTTATTTATGTGCACTTATGAACGGGAAAAGCATCAAAGATTGGAGATTGGAAGAGCGGCCGAGGGAGAAGATGCTCGCCCGGGGGGCCGGGGCGCTGACCGACGCCGAGCTGCTGGCGATATTGCTGCGCACGGGCAGCGGCAAGCGCAGCGCGCTGGATCTGGCCCGCGAACTGCTGGACCTTGCCGAGAATTCCCTGCGGCGGCTCTCAAACCTCTCGGCAGATTCGCTGTCTGCGGTGAGGGGAGTCGGCAGCGCCAAGGCGGCGACGCTGCTGGCCGCATTTGAGGCGGGCCGGCGCAGCCTAATGCCGCCCAAGTCGGAGGAGGTGGTGATTACCGACGCCGGCAGCGTAATGGAAATAATGGCGCCGCTGATGGCCCACCTGGACCACGAAGAGTGCTGGGTGCTGTTTCTCAACCGCGCCAACCATCTGATTGCGCGCGAAAGGCTCAGCAGCGGCGGCACCGCCTCCACCACGCTGGATGTGAAGATGATAATGCGCCGGGCGGTGGAGAAGCTGGCCGGAGGCATCATTCTGCTGCACAACCACCCCAGCGGCAACGCCCGCCCCAGCAAACGGGACATTCAGGAGACGGAAAACCTCAAGCGGGCCGCCGGCCTGCTCGAAATCGCCCTGCTGGACCACATAATAGTGGCGGGCAACCGGTATTTCAGCTTCAGCGAAGAGGAATTCTCCCGCACCTGAGAGGGCCTAAAGCTCCTTGCGCAGGCGGGCGATGGGGATGCCCAGCTGGTCGCGGTACTTGGCCAGGGTGCGGCGGGCGACGTTGTATCCCTTGGAAGAGAGCACCTCAACCAGCTGCTCGTCGGTCATCGGCTTGTGCTTGTCTTCAGAGCTGATGCAATCGGTGAGGATGGACTTGATTTCGCGGGTGGAGGCCTCCTCGCCCGACTTGGTCATAAGCCCTTCCGAGAAGAAGTACTTGAGCGGGTAGATGCCGAAGTGGGTCTGCACATATTTGCAGTTGACCACGCGGGAGATTGTGGATATGTCCAGCCCGGTGCTGTCGGCGATGTTCTTGAGCACCATCGGCTTCAGCTTGGTCTCGTCGCCGTCTATGAAGTAGTCGTACTGGAAGGCGACAATGGCGTTCATTGTGTTCTGCAGGGTCTTCTGGCGCTGCTTGATGGCCTCCACAAACCATTTGGCGCTGTTGAGCTTGGACTTGACAAATGTGATGGCGTCCTTTTCCTGGCGGGAGGACTTGCCCGCCGCCTGCATCAGCATATCCGCATAGTTCTTGTTTACCCTGAGCTCGGGGACATTGAAGCGGGGCATCGTGATCACGGGCACGCCGTCCTTGAGGTCGAGGATGAAGTCGGGGACAATCTGCTGCGCCTGGTCGGAGTAGGTGTCGTCTATCTGGCCGCCGGGGCGGGGATTCAGGCGGGTAATCTCGTCGAGAGCCGCCTTGAGCTGCGCCTCGTCAAGCCCCAGCTTCTGCATTATCTTGGGGTAGTGCTTCTTGGCCAGGGAGTCGAAGCACTCGTCCACGATGGCCCTGGCATTTTTCTGCGCCGGGGTGGGGTCGTCCACATCCAGCTGCAGCAGCAGGCACTCGCGCAGGTTGCGGGCCCCGACGCCGGCGGGCTCGAAGCCCTGGATTATCTTGAGTATGTTCTCCAGCTCCTCGGGAGTGGTCTCGATATTCAGCTTGAAGGCGATGTCGTCGCAGAGGCTCTCGAGGTCGCGCCGCAGATAGCCGTCCTCCTCCAGCATCCCTATCATAAATTTGGCAATCTGCTCCGTGTGCTCGTCTATCTTGCAGTAGCCGAGCTGGTTCTCCAGATTCTGCTGCAGGCTCTCCTTCACCGAGAAGGTGTTGTACTGCGGCTTCTCGTCCTTGCCCTGATTGTTGACATAGAGCTTGTACGAGGGGGTCGGGTCGCTGTTGCCGTATTCCGAGAGCGAGATGTTCTTGGGGGTCTCCTCTTCGGGATTCTCCTCTTCCGGCGCCTCGTCCAGCACCGGATTGTCTTCCAGCTCCTGCTGTATGCGGCGCTCCAGCTCAAGCGTGGGGAGCTCCAGCAGCTTTATTGTCTGAATCTGCAGCGGCGAGAGGCGTTGCGTCTGCCGCAATTCCTGTGTCAACCCTTGTTTTGCCATCTACATTATCGGAAAATTGATTTTCTCCCTTACTATGAAGCCCGAGGGATATGCGGCTTTGATGCCGGAAAGGAACTGCTTGGCATCTTCCTTGGTGCGGAAGTCCCCCACCGTGACCTTGAAATAGGGGTTGGCATATTCGCGGTAGACCCCCACTCCGGGGTGCTGCGCCTTGAATTCACCTGCCACCTGCTCCGATCTGATGCGGGCGTTCTGCTTGTTGTCGAAGTATATGCGGATGCGGTAGCCGCTGATTTTCTTGCCGGCATTGTCGCGGATGTGGGCGTTGACCGCGCCTGCGACGCTCTGGCTCTGCTCTATCGTGACCTTGCCCTCGCCGGGATGCTGCCCTTTGGAGAGCATCTGGAATATGTTCCTGCCCACCAGGGCCGAATCCACGGCCGCCTGCCCCGCATAGAGCGAATCCACGGCCACGGCCGCCTCATCGTTCTGCGCACTCAGGGCAAGAGAGCACAGCAGCAGGGAGAATATTGTCAGAAGTGCTTTTCTCATTTCGAAAACATATTGATGACCTCGCCGGCGGGAATTTTTTCTCCGCTGAAGCGTTTTTTGAAAAGACCGGAAGAGAGGGTGCAGCCGTAGCTCACGGTGAAACCCTTTTTGCCGTAGTCCTCAATGGACATTGCCGCCATTGTGATGGCTGTGATGGGGTTGTCGAACTCTATCTGCAGGGGAATCTGCACCTCGCCGTCGCTTTTGCGCGGCAGCACCGGCTTCGTTTCTCCCGCAAGGGTGACCGTCGCCAGCTTTTTGTCCGATTTTGAAAAAACTTCCGCACTGAATTCGGAAAGAGTTATGTCCCGATTGGAGCTGTTCTGCGCATCCACCACCAGAAAAGTTTCCAGAGAAAGCTCGCTGAGCCCCATCGAGAGGCGGTCCACACTCTCCAGACGGCAGTCGCCCACCGAGACCTGCTCCGATAGGGGAGTGCAGGCGGCAAGCGAAAAAATCAGCAGCGCAAGTGCGAAATATCTTTTCATATTAAGGCAAAGATAATAATAAAAACTAACTTCGTGCCCAGTTTGAAGGCCGCCATATGAACAACAACCGTACCAACCCGCGTAAAGTCCTGATAGAGACCTACGGATGCCAGATGAACGTGAACGACAGCGAGGTCGTTTTGTCGATACTTTCCACTGTCGGATTTTCCCGCACCGAAGATGCCGGGCAGGCGTCTCTGGTGCTGATAAACACCTGCGCCATCCGCGACAATGCAGAGCAGCGCATACTGGGCCGGCTGGACATCTACCGCCAGGCAAAGAAGCGCAACCCGCAGCTGATTGTGGGAGTGCTGGGCTGTATGGCGGAGCGGCTCAAAGAGAAGCTGCTCGCCCATCCCGCCGTGGACCTGGTGGCGGGGCCCGACGCCTACCGCGACCTGCCGCGCCTGATAGAGGCGCTCTCAGAGTCGGGAGAGAAGCAGATCAACACCCTGCTCTCCCACGAGGAGACCTACGGGGACATTTCTCCCGTCAGGATGGATCCGGACGGAGTCAGCGTGTACATCTCGATAATGCGCGGCTGCAACAACGTATGCTCTTACTGCGTGGTGCCCTACACCCGCGGGGCCGAGCGCAGCCGCTCTGCAGAGAGCATAATGCGCGAGGCGCGCGAGGCGGTGGAGGCCGGCTGCCGCGAGATTATCCTGCTGGGGCAGAATGTGGATTCGTATTGCTGCGGCCAGACCGGCTTTGCGCAGCTGCTGGCGATGGTGGCGGAGATTTCTCCCGAAGTCAGGGTGCGGTTTTCCACCTCCCACCCCAAGGATATGAAGGACGAGGTGCTGCTCACAATGGCCAAATACCCCAATATCTGCAAGCATATCCACCTGCCGGTGCAGAGCGGCAGCAATTCGGTCCTGGAGCGGATGAACCGCCGGCACACGCGCGAGTGGTATCTTGAGCGGGTGGCCCGCATCCGCGAAATTATGCCCGATTGCTCCATCACCACCGACGCCATAGTGGGCTTCTGCGGCGAGAGCGAGGCCGATTTCGAGGATACGCTGCGGCTCTTCAGGGAGGTCGGGTTCGACTCGGCATTTATGTTCCAGTACAGCGAGCGGCCCGGCACCAAGGCGGCCCGCCATTTTGCCGACGATGTGCCGCCCGAGGTCAAGACGGCGCGGCTGGAGAAGCTCATCGCGCTGCAGAGCGCCCTCTCGCTGGAGAGCAACCGCCGCGACGTGGGCAAATGCTTTGAGGTGCTTGTCGAGGGGCCTTCCAAGAAGTCGGAGAGCGACCTGATGGGGCGCACTTCGCAGAACAAGGCGTGCGTGTTTGCCTCCGGCGGCCACCGCAAGGGCGAGTATGTCACCGTGCGCGTGGACGATTGCACCCCCGCGACACTGCTGTGCTCTGTGCTTTGAGAGTGTAGAGTGTAGAGT
>CAZIUO010000039.1:0-14435 GCA_964542575.1 uncultured Muribaculaceae bacterium | reverse complement strand
TCGTCGGGCTCATAACCCGGAGGCCGGAGGTTCGAGTCCTTCCCCCGCTACCAAAAAAGCCAGTCGGATTTCCGGCTGGCTTTTTTGGTGTGGTATGTCGCGGTGATTTGCGGGTATCGTGGATAAAAGGTAAATTCGTGGAAGTATGGAAGAGAGAAACGACATAGTGATTTACAGGTCCGATGATGGGCTGGTGACGATGGAGGCTAGGGTTGATCAGAACGGGGAGACCATTTGGGCCAGCCAGCGAGCAATGGCGGACTTATTTGGAGTTAATACCCAGGCAATTACACGACACCTGCAGCACATATATGAAGAAGGTGAGCTTGTCAGAGAGGCAACTTGTTCCAAAATGGAACAGGTTCGTCAGGAGGGCTCCAGAGCTGTGACCAGGCAGATAGAGTTCTATAACCTTGACGCAATTATCTCTGTCGGATACCGTATCAATTCCAAACGGGCAACATCTTTTAGGGTCTGGAGCACGCAGGTCCTGCGCAAATATATGATCAAGGGTTATGTCGTCAATCGTGCTGCCATCTCGGAGCAAAAGTACGAAGACCTGGGGCGGCAAGGATTTGTATCCCAGCATCGAAGAAAAGGCGGCCATGCTTTTATATCTGGTGGTCAAGAACCATTCGTTTGTGGATGGGAACAAGCGTATAGCTGCGACCCTGTTCCTATGGTTTTTGCAGAACAACGGCATACTCTACCGGCCTGACGGCACAAAACGCATTTCCGACGCTTCTCTTGTGGCCCTGACGCTGATGATTGCCGAAAGCCGCACGGAGGAGATGGATACGATGGTGAAAGTGGTCGTTAGTCTGATAAACCGCAAGAACTAAAAATCAGGAAATGGCGGGGTGGGTTTAAGATTTGAATTGGAACGCTGTTTTTGGTTCAAGTTTTAAATCGATTTTGGAAATCCGCGGGTTAGATTTATTGATTGAACTAGGTTGGCGTCTTGTAAACCAAACGATTGCGAAGGCGTAACTTTTGGAATTTTAGAAAAAAATCCCGACCTTGCGCCGAATAACTGAAAAATCGTTTTCAACCAATTTATAGTTTACCAAAAAATCAGCTTATGAAAAAAGTCAAACTTTTTCTGACAGCACTGATGTTGGCTACGGCAACGCTGTTTGCTGCGGCGCAGACTCAGAAGGTTAGCGGTGTCATCACTGACCGCAACGGAGAGCCTGTAGCCGGTGCATCCATCGTTATTGACGGTACCACCACCGGTACCCTCTCCGAGGCCGATGGCTCTTACACAATCAGTGCCAAAGTGGGTCAGACCCTTACTTACATTTTCTACGGTATGAAGACCCAGAAACTGGAAGTGTCCGGCTCAACTATGAATGTTCAGATGGAAGATGATCTTCTTCTTCTTGATGAATCTGTGGTAACGGCGATGGGTATCACCCGCAGTGAGAAGTCCATCGGTTATGCCGCAACCACCGTCAAGAACGAGGACATCGCAAGCCAGCACGCTTCCAACGTGACCAACGCCCTCGCAGGTAAGGTCGCAGGTCTGCAGGTATCTTCCACAACTACTGACCCGGGTGCGTCTGTCAACGTCATCATCCGTGGTTACAGTTCAATCAACGGCGACAACCAGCCCCTCTATGTTGTGGACAACATCATCGTGGGCGGTATGGGTTCCCTCTCAAATGAGGATATCGTAAGTATGACAGTCCTCAAGGGCGCTGCCGCAACCGCGCTCTACGGTTCCCGCGCTGCGAACGGTGTGATCGTGATCACCACCAAGCAGGGCAGCAAGACCGCCGAGAAGAACTTCGCAATCAGCTACAGCGGCGGCCTCGAGGCTCGTCAGGTGTCTCTCCTGCCCATAATGCAGAACAGCTTCGGCCAGGGCTGGAACGGTACACAGACTTATATCGAGAACGGTTCCTGGGGTCCCAGGTTCGACGGCTCCCTGCAGCCTTACGGCCCTATCTACAACGGCCAGCAGGTTTATGGCGAGTACTCTGCAAGGGAAAACAACGTAAGGGATTTCTTTGAGATCGGCTGGAGCCACAAGCACAACCTCTCCATCGACGGCGCTTCCGAGGACGGAACAATGACATATTATCTCTCTTACAATAACGTAAGCGATAATGGTATCATCCCCGGCGACAAGGATACCTACAAGCGCAACGGCTTTGCATTCCGTTCTTCCTACACTCCTGTAAAGTGGTTCAAGGTATCGTCCCAGGTCAACTACAACAACTCCGTCACCAATTCAATCAGCATGTTCCAGGGTACTTCCATGATCGACGGTCTGATTGAGCTTCCCCGCAACATCTCTCTCGTAGACCTCCAGAGCCTGCCTTCGCAGTTCAACTCCCCTACCGCATACTTCACTCCCTACGGCATCACCAGCCCCTACTGGGCAATCGAGAACCGCTATTCGCAGACAAACTCCAAACAGATCTTCGGCAAGATTCAGGCGGACATTATGCCTACCGATCATTTGACCTTCACATATCGCTACACATTCAACAACAGCGACTATGACTACAAGTTCGGCGAGCCTCAGATCGATGTGGACACCAGCCTTATGTATGATGACAATGGCTATTCTCCCAAGACTATGAACGCTACCGGATATGTGTATGCATATTACTATCGCGGATACG
The DNA here is from genome assembly GCA_964542575.1 of uncultured Muribaculaceae bacterium. GTDB lineage: Bacteria > Bacteroidota > Bacteroidia > Bacteroidales > UBA932 > Equibacterium. Next base: position 11,802 of record CAZIUO010000039.1, on the reverse strand, counting down.
AGTATAACCACGACTTCCTGGCAACTTACAACAACAAGTTCTTCGGTGACCGCCTGGATGTAAGCGCCATCGTGGGTCTCAACGCCAACGAGCGCTACGGCACTGCAATGACCGGCGAGACAGACAACCTCACATTCGCTTCCGGCTTCTGGAATCTGAGCAACGGCTCCACAAAGACCACCATTGCCGACAGCCAGAGCAAGAGACGCCTCGTGGGCCTCTACGGTGACGTAACCTTCGGCTGGGACGACAGCCTCTTCCTGGAGCTCACCGCCCGCAACGACTGGTCTTCCACTCTGCCTATAGAGAACAACCACTACTTCTATCCCGGTGCAACCCTCTCCTGGATATTCACCAACTATCTTCCCAAGAACGACATTCTCTCGTTCGGTAAGGTGAGGGCAGCCCTTGGCCGCACAGGTAACGACGCAGGTGTTTACTACACCAACCCTACCTACAGCCAGGCAGCCTTCAGCGGTATCTATGGTACAGGCATCGCATCTTTCCCTATGAACGGTGTCAATGCATTCCGCCGCAGCTACTCCATCGCATCTTCTGACCTGATGCCCGAGATGACAACCGAGTTTGAAATCGGTGCCAATATGCGCTTCTTTGATGGCCGCGTCGGTTTGGATGCAGCTTATTACAACCGCGTGACCAGCGACCAGATCTTCTCCATCAGCGTTGACGCTGCTTGCGGCTACACCGGCATGACATCCAACGCAGGTGACGTCCGCAACCGCGGCGTGGAGTTGTTGTTCGACTTTATCCCCGTGCAGACCCGCAACTTCCGTTGGGACGTGAGCGTGAACTGGGCAAAGAACTGGAGCAAAGTGCTTGATCTTCCCGATGAGCAGGGCAGCAAGATGGTTATTGACGGCTTCACCACATCAGGTACCAAAGATGTTGTCAACTTCTGCATTGAAGAGGGCAAGCCTTTCGGAACCTTCTGGACATATCTTCCCCAGTATGTAGAGGATGAGGACAGCCCCTACTATGGCGCCCTCATAGTTGACGAAAACGGTCAGCCCGTCCTCTCCGACGAGGTTGAGGATACCGGCTACGACGCCAACTACAAGTGGACCGGCGGTCTCTCCACCAGCCTGACTTACAAGAACGTCTCCCTGAGCGCTTCGCTTGACGCACGCTTCGGCGGCAAGATGTTCTCCCGCACAAAGAACCTTATGGAGTTCACCGGCAACGGCATCATTACCGAATATAACGGCCGCAACCCCTTCGTGATACCCAACTCTGCATATTACGACAGCGAGACTGGCACCTATTATGAGAACACCACTCCCATTTACCTCAGCAATAGTTCTTATCAGGACTACTTCGATGAGACGGGTGCTGGCCAAGGCCGCCTGTTCTATCTGATTGACCGTTCATTCGTGAAACTGCGCAACGTCTCCCTGACCTACAACCTTCCCAAAAAGTGGATCGGCAAGTTCCAGGGCATCGGTGTCTCCGCATTCGTGAACAACGCATATACCTGGACTGCAAAGGATAACTATTACATCGATCCTGAAACCACCAATGAGGGTACCGACGTAGATGGTATGTGGGGCGAGACTTATGTGAATCCTACCTGCCGCATCTGGGGCTTGAACGTTAACATCAAATTCTAAGGAGGATCGAACTTATGAAAAAGATAATACTTGCATTTACAACAGCTTTAGCAACCCTCTCTCTCGTCTCCTGCAAGGATTGGCTGGATATCAACTATTCTCCCAACTCCCCCAGCGCTGACATCGTGACTGCGGATATGATCTTCCCTGCTGCCGAGATGGCTCTGGCTTCCAGCTATGGCGACCAGTTCTACTTTATGGGCAGCTACCTCAGCGAGCATTTCACTCAGTACTTTGGTACATCCAACTACTTGGCATATAGCCAGTTTACTGTTTCTCAGAGCGCTACCAGCACGAGATATCAGTATATGAACATCGCCATCGCCAACGCCACCGAGGTTCGCAACAAGGCCGCAGAGGCAGGCGAGTGGGGCACTTATCTTGCTGCCACCACAATCCGTGTGTTCGCTTATCAGGTTCTGGCCGATGCATACGGCGAGGTTCCCTATTCCGAGGCTATGCAGGGCAAAGACAACCTTTCTCCCAAGTTTGATGAGGGTCAGGACATCTATGCAGGCCTTGTCGCCGAGCTCGACGACGCCCTCTCAAAAGTCTCTTCCGGTGATGCCGTCACTACCAACTTCCTTTTCCAGAACTACAAAGATTCTTCGGAATGGATTAAGTTTGCGAATGCTCTCAAGCTTAAGATACTTATGCGCGAGCACGCCGTGGTTGATGTCAAGGCTCAGCTCACCGCTCTGGTGAACGAAGGCAACTTCCCCACTTCCGATGTGGCTTGGACAGGCATCTGGGCAGACGAGTCAGGCAAGGCCAATCCTCTCTATCAGGAGGAGGTCGCATCTTACTTCGGTTCTACCCAGACAAATATGTGCTTGAATGTCGCCCTGTTGCGCACGATGCAGCAGTCAGACGACAATCGTCTGGGCAGCTTCTTCAAGAAAAATGACAACGGCGAATATTGGGGCGGCATTTCCGGCTACAATATGAGCACATCGAAAATCTACAAGAGCGCCGTTTGCTGCGCCCCCAATCTCGCATACGACGATCCCGTCAATCTGATCACAGTGTCTGAGATCGAGTTCTTCCTGAGCGAATATTATCGCAAGGTGGCAGGTAACGAGTCTGCTGCAAAAGAGCACTACGAGGCTGCCGTAAGGGCATCCTTTGCTTCTGCAGGAGTTTCCGGTGCCGAGTCCGTGCTCAAGGCTTGGCCTTACGACGGCACAGACAAGAGCCTCGGCGTGCAGAAATGGGTCGCTCTCTCCGGAACCAACGGCTTTGAGGCTTGGTGTGAACTTCGCCGCCTCGGCTATCCCGCATTCGGCGGTCTCAAGGCAGAGGATATCTACAACTTTACCAGCGATGAAATTGACGCAACCAAGCTTACTGCCGGCGAACTCTACACTCCTTATCAGGTTTACACCGAGGTGGGAGCGAGCAGCCTTGCACAGCGCTTCCCGTATGCTCTTTCTTCCACTAACTACAATACCAACGCTCCTGCAGTTAAGAAATCTTCTGTAAAGGTGTTCTGGGCTAAATAATTTGAACCAAGATGAAAAAATATCTACTTATATTTTCAATTGCAGCCGCTGCCCTGTTTGCAGCAAGCTGCCAGAAGACATCTGAGGGTCATACCTATATCGCCAATTATTTCCTGTTTAACGGCGCGGAAAAAGTATATCTGGCCGTTGGCGACGAATACATCGATGCCGGTGTCACCGAGATGGAAGGCGGCGGAAAGGTTGTGACCACGATTACAGATATGAACGGGGAAGAGGTTTCCGCAGTCTCCACCGATACCCCCGGCTTCTTTGACATAACTTATTCTACCGTCAACGATCAGGGCTGGCCTTTTTCAATGTCCCGTACCGTATATGTCTACGACGCAACTGTCACCGAGACTCTCGGCACCTTTACGGTTGACTGCGATGCTTCTTGGTGCGGCAAGTATACATATGCCGAAAGGGTGGCCGCTTCTGTTGGAAGCGGCATGCCTGCGACTACAAACTACACCATCAAGTTCACTCAGGTTGCCGGTAACATCTACACCTGCTCCGACCTTCTTGGCGGCTGGTATACTTATGCCCAGGGCCGTGGTCCCTACTATGCTGCAAATTATGGTTCTTCTTATGCGACATATTTTGATATGACAGGTTATGTGACCCTCAACGCCGATATGACTGTGACTGTACTCTCGTCTTATATCAGATGCTGGGGCGATGGCCTCGACTTCGTCAAAAATGCTGTTTACGACCCTGCAACCAAGACATTGACCTACGATTTCAGCTATGCTTCTTCAGTTGTTGTAGGTCACGTAGAAATGTCTCAGAATTAATTATTTAGGAGGAGATAATACAATGAAAAAAATTCTTACGATAGCTTTGGCGTTTGCGGCACTTGCATTTACCTCTTGCCAGAAGGAGCCTATAGGCGGCACAGCCGTTGAGTCAGCCTCCGGCGAGTGGTATGTCAAGGCATACGCAGTGTTTGAAGACGGCTCTATGGAAGATGTCTATGGCAATGACTGGTTCGGCATGATGGACAAATTCCATCTTCTTACCTACAACACATCCGACAACACCGACAGCGTACTCTATGTAGATGACCTTGCAGTGCTCTATAGCTCAAGTTATTTTGATGCTACAGAAGATTTCAAGGTCAGGACGAATGTCAATCTTTCCGACCTGACTTTCTCTGCAACCGGCGCTATAAACGAGTATGGCGGCAACGCGATTGATATTCAGGGCGGCATCCTCAAAGATGCGGCAAAGAATGCTTCCGGTATGCCTGTGGACTCTATCTGGATGACCGTGAAGGTAGAAGGTAGCGAGGCGGCAGCCACTATGAACTATTACTTTGGCGGAGAGTATCTCACGCAGTGGGATCACTACCTGATCACCGGTACCCGTTACACTGGTTTCGCTCTTGACGAGTAAAACGCCTTACCTCAAATAAAAGGGCTGACCCTTCCGGGCCGGCCCTTTTTTGTGTCTATGTCCGAATTGTCGGGTGATTGCGGAACAATCACTGCCGGAGGTTGTCGAGGGCGGCGTAGGCCTGCAGGATGCCTTTGGCGGCGGGGAGCAGGGCGCGCCCCTTGTCGGTGAGCATCACCCGGCGGCCGTGGCGCACGAGCAGCGCCGCCCCCATCTCCGCCTCCAGCGTGGCGATGTGGCGGCTCACGGCGGGCTGGCTGATGCCCAGCCTGCGGGCGGTCTCCCCGAAGGAGAGGCACTCGGCCAATGTGCAGAAAACCAGCAGTCTCTTGTCTGTCATAGTGAGCAAAGTTATAAATAAAGTTGCTTTTTGGCTAAAAAGTTATATCTTTGCAGCCCATTTAGTACACTTTTTAATAAACCAACACAATGCTTAAACAGTACGAAACCGTTTTCATTGCAACTCCCATTTTGTCTGAAAGCCAGATGAAGGAAGCGGCTGCTAAGTACACAGAGCTCATCACCGCAGACGGTGGCGAGATTGTGCACGAAGAGGACTGGGGCCTGCGCAAGCTGGCATATCCCATCCAGAAGAAGACCACGGGTTTTTATCACCTCATCGAGTTCAAGGCAGAACCCGAGTTCGTGGCAAAATTTGAAACACAGTTCAAACGCGATGAGCGCATCATCCGTTTCCAGACTGTATCTATGGACAAGCACGCAGTTGCCTATGCGGAGCGTCGCCGCTCCAAGAAGGCAGAGGCACAAAATCAATCCAAGGAGGAGTAAACTATGGCACAGCAGAACAACATCAGGTTTCTCAATCCCCCGACAGTGGATGTGAAGAGAAAGAAATACTGCCGTTTCAAAAAGGCCGGCATCAAGTATGTCGATTATAAGGATCCCGAGTTCCTCAAGAAGTTCCTCAACGAGCAGGGCAAGATTCTCCCCCGCCGCATCACCGGCACTTCTCTGAAGTTCCAGCGCAAGGTGGCTCAGGCCGTAAAGCGCGCACGCCATCTGGCTCTTCTGCCCTACGTAACCGATTTAATGAAATAGGAGGCTGACATATGGAAATCATACTTAAACAGGATGTCAAGAACGTCGGCTACAAGGACGACGTCGTTAAGGTAAAGGACGGCTACGCTGCCAACTACCTCATTCCCCAGGGTATGGCCATTATGGCTACCCCCACTGCAAAGAAGGTTCACGCAGAGAACCTCCGTCAGAGAGCACACAAGGAGAGCAAGCTTCGCAGCGATGCAGAGGCACTTGCAAGCAAGCTGGGCGCAGCAGCCGTCAAGGTCGCTGCCAAGGTCAGCTCCAAGGGCAAGGTGTTCGGCTCCGTGGGCAACATCCAGGTTGCCGAGGCTCTGAATGCAATGGGCTTTGATGTGGACCGCAAGAACATCGAGATCGTGGGCGTGGACGCTGTAAAGGCTCTGGGCTCTTACGAGGCAGTCGTTAAGTGCTACAAGGACATCAAGGCCACCGTCAAGTTTGAGGTTGTGCCTTCTGCAGATTCCGAGGCTCAGGAGAGCGAGGCTGCTGCAGTCGAGACTCCCGCCGCAGAATAATTCTACACGACACATATAAAAAGCAGGGTGACGATTCCGCCACCCTGCTTTTTTATTCCCCCTCCTTGAACTCTACACTCTACACTCTACACTCTCAACTCTAAACTCTCAACTCTTTTTCTTCTTCAGGGCCTTGTTGCGCCGGTAGGTGGTAATCAGGCTCTTGATCACCAGATGCTGCCGCTTGATTTCCTCTCCGGCACCCACAAAAAAGCCCTTGATGCCCGCCACCACAATCAATACTGCGAAGCAGGCAATAAATATGAGGCATATCGTGAGTATGACCATAGGCTGCTAAGAATAGAGGAAGCGCTTGATGCTCATCTTGGGGGTTTTCTCAAACGGAGCCTTCTGCAGCTCTACCCTGGCCAGACGGCTGTATGAGGGCAGGCCGCGGTTGGCACCCTGCAGAATCTCCTGCGTCAGCGCTGCGGGGTCGGCCCCCTTGAGAATGTTCTGGTCGGGGTAGACCAGGGCCACCAGCTTGCCGCCGCGGTCCACCACCACGCTCTCGGCCACGCCCGTCTGGTTGTTTACCACAGCCTCCACCTCTTCCGGATAGATGTTCTGCCCGTTGGCGGAGAGTATCATACTCTTGATGCGGCCGCGGATGAAGACGTTGCCGTCGGCGTCCATAGTGCCCAGGTCGCCTGTGCGCAGCCATCCGTCGGAAGTGAACGCCCCGGCGCTGGCCTCTTCGTTTTTATAATAGCCCACGCAGACGCTCTGGCCGCGGGCCTGAATCTCGCCCGCCACGTGCTCGGGGTCATCGGAGTCAATGCGGATCTCCACGATGTCTATCGCGCGACCGCAGGAGCCCTTGACATACTCCTGCCAGGGGCGGTATGCCAGCAGCGGGCAGGCTTCGGTCATACCGTAGCCCACGGTGTAGGGGAACTTGATGGCGCGGAACCACTTCTCCACCTCGGGGTTGAGGGGGGCGCCGCCCATTATGAACGAGCTCACGTTGCCGCCGAAGGCGTTGTAGAGGCCGTCGCGGATTTTGTTGAATATGATGCGGCGCACGCCGGGGATGGCGGTGAGCACCTTGATTGCGGGCTTCTCCACAATCGGCTTGATTTTGCTCTTGAAGATTTTCTCCATCACCAGCGGCACGGTCACCAGCAGGTGGGGCTTGTAGTCGGCAAATGCCTTGAGCAGCACCGCGGGGGTAGGGGTCTTGCCCAGCCAGTAGATGCCGCAGCCGTTGCACACCTGATACATAAACTCTATCATTAGGCCGTACATATGCGCCATAGGGAGCATCGAGACCATATTGTGGTCGGGGGCGATGGGCATCCAGCGGTTGCAGTAGTCGATCATCGCGCTCATATTGCGGCGGGTGAGCATTACTCCCTTGGGGTTGCCGGTGGAGCCGGATGTATAGTTGATGATGGCCACCTCGTCCATATTGTCGGTGGCATAGTTGAGGTCTGCGGGGCCGAAGCCGCCGGGGTGCTTGGCTGCAAAGGCGGCCTCCATACCGTCGTAGGCGGTGCGGATGCTCTCGTCGGAGGCAAACAGCAGCGCCCAGTCCTCTATGTTCACCGCAAAGCGCAGGCGGGGCATGGCGGAGGGGTCCATCTTGGCCCACTTGGCGCCGGTGGTAAAGAGCCCCACGCTCTCGGAGTGGTCCACCAGGTGGCAGACGCTCTCGGGGGTGAAGTCAAACAGAATGGGCACGGCCACGGAGCCGAAGGTGTTGATTGCCAGGAACACCATCCCCCAGCGGGCGCAGTTGTGGGCGCAGATGGCCACCTTGTCGCTCTTGGGGCTGATGCCGGCCGCCGCCATAAACAAATTGAGCTTCTCAATGCGGACAGCCATTTCTCCGAAACTGTAACTTTCGCCCCCGACATCGTTGAGGGCCTTCTTGTCCCAGTACTTGCGCACGGATTCCTGCAGACTGGTCAGATAATGGGGATATTCTGTAATCATACAGATGCAAATATACAAATTATCCGCTTCGGCGGATAAATAAAAAGCCTGCGCTCCAGAGCGGAGGCAGGCTTTGATATTGCTGCGGGGCAGAGCGTTATCTGCTGAGGACTACTGCGAATCCGCCGCCGGAGGCCATATGGATGTCCAGCGTCTCGCCGGCGTGAACCTTCTTGTATTCGCGCTTGAAGTCGGTGGCGTGGCGGTCTGCATTCACACCGTCGCGGTAGATGGTGGCGTTCCACTCGCCGCTGCCGATGAAGTCAAGATTGATGGAGACGTCGCGGCCGTCCCAGTTGGTGGTGCCGCCGATATACCAGGTGTCGCCGCTGCGGCGGGCCATCACGATATATTCGCCCACATTGCCCTGCAGGCCGCGGGACTCATCCCACACGGTGGGCACCTTGGAGATGTATTCCAGGCACTCGGGCTCTTTGAGATAGGCTGTGGGGCCGTCGCAGAGCATGCACAGGGGGGAGTCGAAGATTACATACTCGCCCAGCTGGTGGCAGCGGGTGCCCTGGCTCATTGTCTCGCGGCTCTTCACGTAAGTGGCGCGGGAGCCGTTGCGCATAGCGCCCTGGGTGTAGTCAACCACGCCGGCTGCCATACGGATGTAGGGGAATGTCACGTCGTTGCGGGGCATATCCACGCTGATGTCGCTCCAGCGCATATTCTCCAGGCCATAGACGCCCTCGTAGTTGAGCACGTTGGGGTAGGTGCGGTTGAGGCCGTGGGGCTTGAAGGCGCCGTGGAAGTCGAGCACGAGGTGATATTTTGCGGCAGTCTCGGCTGCCTTGGTGTAGAATTCCAGCATATACTGGTCGTCGCGGTTCATGAAATCCACCTTGAAGCCCTTTATGCCCATCTCGCTGTAGTGCTTGCAGACATTCTCCATATCGCGCTTGAAAGAGTAGTAGCCGGCCCAGAGGATGATGCCGACCCCTTTCTGCTCGGCGTAGGCGGTGAGTTCCTCAAGGTCGATCTCGGGCACGATCTGCATCAGGTCGGCGGCTTCGCTCACAGACCAGCCGTCGTCCATTATTATATATTCGATGCCGTTAGCGGCCGCGAAGTCAATGAAATATTTGTAGGTGGGGGTGTTGATGCCGACCTTGAAATCCACGCCGGTCACATAGAAGTTGTTCCACCAGTCCCAGGCAACCTTGCCGGGCTTGACCCAGCTGAAGTCGGCACCCTTGGCGGGGGCGTCGCCCAGACGGTAGACGATGTCGTTGTCGGCCATCTGCACATCTTCTGTGCTCACAGCCACGATGCGCCAGGGGAACTGCTCCCTGGCCTTGCACTCCGCCAGATAATCGTGGCGGCTCTTGACGGGCTCCTGCAGGTTGATGTAGCCGCCCACCTCGACCTCCTTGGGCAGCTCTGCCCAGAGACCGTAGAGATTGCCCTTGCCGTCGGCCTTGAGGTACATTCCGGGGTATTTGTAGAGGGCGGACTCCATAATGTTGATTTTGCGCCCCTTGGAGGCGTCTATCATCTGGGGCAGGTAGGCCAGCTTGTCGCTGGCGATCTTGCTCATCGGCTGGTATTCATAGAGATTCTCGAAAGAGGACTCGAAGCCGCCCCAGGAGAATGCCGCCCAGGTGTTCCAGTCCTGGGGGAAGTTGAACTGCGCGGTCTCGCTCTTGACCTTGAAGTCCTTCTTGCTCTTGGATACGAAGCGGTATGCGGCGCAGTCGTCGTATGCGCGGAAAATCACGTCGCAGTGCTTGTAGCTGAGCACTATCTGGTTGTAGTGGTCGCGGACCTCGGCGCGCTTGTAGGCGACGGTCTTGAAGGTGTTGTCGGCAGAGCTGCGGGTGAATTTCTGCAGCTTGCCGCCGCCGTATACGGTGCCGTCGGTGAGCCGCATCTCGATCTGAGAGGGGGAGAGCAGCTCGTCGCCGTCGTAATAGACAGAGTAGGAGAGGGTCTTGCCCGCTGTGATGTTCACGGTGAGGCGGCCGTCGGGCGACATCACCTGAATCTTCTTGTCTGCCGCGCAGAGCGAGAGCCCGCTCCAGAGGAGCAGAACCGCTGCGGCGAAAATCTTGAAAATTTGTTTCATATGGGTAGTTTTCAATACAATTTTGCCAAATATAGTCACAGCGGGGGCTTTTTTCAAATTTTTCGGTGGCCTGGGGGCACGGATTTTGGAGGTGTGCCCGTTTGCTTTTATCACAAGACTTAAGTATATTTGAGTTATGTCAGTAAACGATACCAAACGAATTCAGAAGAACATCATCAACAGCCTTGAAAAGAAGGTGCTGGTGTTTTTGGCAGAGCGTATGCCCAAATGGGTCAACAGCGATATGCTCACCTTTACGGGCTTTGTGGGCTCGCTTATGATCTGCGCGGGATTCATTCTCACGCACCTTTCAATCAACTGGCTTTGGCTGGCCATTGCCGGACTGGTGGTGAACTGGTTCGGCGATTCGCTGGACGGCACCCTGGCGCGCGTGCGGCAGACGCAGCGGCCCGTGTATGGCTATTATCTGGACCACACGATGGATGTGGTGAACGAGCTGTTTATGTTCGTGGGCATCGGCCTTTCTCCGCTGGTGCACCTGCACATTGCTTTGGCGGCGCTTATCTTCTATCTGGCGCTGACCCTCAACGTGAGCATGAACAGTTACCTGCGCAGTGAGTTCAAGCTCTCCTACGCCGGCCTCGGCCCCACCGAGTTCAGAATGATAATCATATTCATCTGCCTGCTGTTCATTTATGTCCCCTGCATCCGCGATTATTCCCGCACGGTGGAGGTGCTGGGCAACACTTATCTCTTCGGGATGTTCGATTACATCGCGCTGGCGGTTGCTGCGGTGCTTGGAATCATCTGGACGGTGACCATCATCCAGGATATCAATCACTACTCCAAGGTTGACCCTCCCAAAAAGCGCGGCGAGTAATGGCCAAGCCGCTTATCGAACTCTCCGAGATGGAGAGCATTTCCCCGATTTTCAAGGGGAAGGCGGGGCACGCCCTGGCGCGCGGCCTCTTCCATATTTTTGAGATTGACAAGGTGCAGAAGCTCTATGACGGGGCTTACTGCGAGGACCCCGCCGATTGCGCGGGGCGTCTTGTTTCCGGCCTTGATCTGAAATATACGGTGCAGGGAGAGGAGCATCTGGCATCTTTGCCGCAGGGCCCCTTCATCACCATCAGCAATCACCCCATCGGGAGTCTCGACGGCGTGATTCTGGTGGATTATATGCGCCACAAGTTTCCCGATTACAAGCTGCTTGTGAATCAGTTCCTGATGCGCATAGAGGCGCTGCGCCCCAGTTTTATCTCGGTGGTGCCGACTCTTGAAGAGCGCACTGCCCCCAAGGCGGAGAGCGTCTCCGGCATCCGGGCGGCCAAGGAGCACCTTATGGCGGGGCATCCGCTGGGGCTGTTCCCTTCAGGGGCGGTGTCGGATTATGTGCGGGGCCAGCGCCCCACGGTGACTCTTGCCGACGGGTCCAGTTATGTGGAGCCGCAGGTGCGCGACCGCGAGTGGCAGATGCCCATCATCAAGTTTATCCGCAAGGTGGAGGTGCCGGTGCTGCCCATCCGCTTTTTTGACGGCAATTCCCCCTCTTTTTACCGTATCGGCAATACGCTGGGCTGGAAGGTGCGCACGCTGCGGCTGCCCCACGAGGTGATGAACAAGCGGGGCGGGTGCATCCGGATGGGGGTCGGACCGCTGATAAGTGTGGAGCAGCAGCGCGACTGCCAGACTCTGGCGGAGCTGCGGCAGTTGCTCCGCGCGTCGGT